>NZ_JALFPR010000127.1:0-7358 GCF_022785585.1 Oliverpabstia sp.
TACCACAGGCACCTGAAGCCTGCGCGTCTGCCAATTCCGCCATTCCTGCACAACTTTTAATTATGAAATTCTGTATGTCTCATCGACAAAATATACTATACATGAAATTGTTGAAGTTGTCAACACTTTTCTGATAAAAAAGACAATTTATGTTAGGAATACGTGGACAGGAATCCGGAAAGGATATTGTGTGAAAAGTTGTATTATCTGGACCAAGGGAAGGGTATGATAGATAGAAACATGAGAGAACAGATCTGCATAAAAAAATAGTGCAGGAAGCGGGACTTGAACCCGCACGATATTGCTACCACAGGCACCTGAAGCCTGCGCGTCTGCCAATTCCGCCATTCCTGCACAACTTTTAATTATGAAATTGTTTGCCGCTTCGTCAGCGACAAGTGATACTATACAGTATAAAACACGAAGTGTCAATACTTTTTTATAAAAAAGATTAAAAAATATTTCTCCTGCAGAAAGCGACACTTTTCTAAAATAGAGTATTGAAATGAAAAAGACTTTGTGGTAAAATTTCTAAGATTACGCAAGGGGGAGTGATTTCACAGGAAATTTCTCCCTTTTTATGCGGAAAAAGATATAAACAGGCTGTAAACAGCCTACATAAGAAAAAAGAAAGGAAACGGAATGATGAAAGCTTTTTTAATACTTGAAGATGGACATGTATTTACCGGAACCAGCATTGGAGCCAAAAAAGAAGTCATCAGCGAGATCGTATTCAATACTTCCATGACAGGTTATCTGGAAGTACTGACAGACCCGTCTTACGCAGGACAGGCTGTATGTATGACTTATCCGCTGATCGGCAATTACGGTATTTGCTATGAGGATACGGAGTCTTTGAGACCATGGCCGGATGGATATATTGTAAGAGAACTTTCCAGAACACCAAGCAATTTCCGGTGTGAAGATACAATTCAGAACTTTCTGAAACGATTTGACATTCCGGGAATCGCAGGGATCGATACCCGCGCTCTGACCAGAATCCTGAGAGAAAAAGGAACCATGAATGGTATGATCACAACGGATGAAAATTATGATCTGGATGCTATCATTCCGAGACTGAAAGCATATACTACAGGAAAAGTAGTGGAGAAAGTAACCTGCTCCGAAAAGACCGTGCTGAAAGGCAGCGGAAAGAAAGTAGCCCTTCTGGATCTGGGTGCAAAAAACAATATCGCAAAATCTCTGAATCAGAGAGGATGCGAGGTAACCATTTATCCGGCATCCACCACAGCAGAAGAGATCCTGGCTGCAAACCCGGACGGTATCATGCTCTCCAACGGCCCTGGAGACCCGAAGGAGTGTACGGAAGTGATCAAAGAGATCCGTAAATTATATGAATCCGACACACCGATCTTTGCAATCTGTCTGGGACATCAGCTGATGGCACTGGCAACCGGTGCGGATACCCATAAGATGAAATACGGTCACAGAGGGGGCAATCATCCGGTAAAAGATCTGGAAACCGGAAGAGTGTATATTTCTTCTCAGAACCACGGATATGTGGTAGACACCGACAATCTGGATCCGAAAGTTGCCGTTCCGGCATTTATCAATGTCAACGACGGAACCAACGAAGGACTGAAATATACAGGAAAAAATATTTTTACAGTACAGTTCCATCCGGAAGCATGCCCGGGACCACAGGATTCCGGTTATCTGTTTGACCGGTTTATCAAAATGATGGGAGGAGAAGAGTAATGCCAAAAAATCCAGAGATTAAAAAAGTACTGATGATTGGCTCAGGTCCGATTGTCATCGGCCAGGCAGCAGAATTTGACTATGCGGGAACACAGGCCTGCCGTTCTCTGAAAGAAGAGGGCGTGGAAGTTGTCCTGTTAAACTCTAACCCGGCAACCATCATGACCGATAAAGATATCGCTGATAAAGTTTATATCGAGCCGCTGACTGTAGAAGTTGTGGAGCAGCTGATCCTGAAAGAAAAACCGGACAGCGTACTTCCGACACTGGGTGGTCAGGCAGGACTGAACCTGGCGATGGAACTGGAAGAGAGAGGATTCTTAAAAGAACATAATGTAAGACTGATCGGTACTACTTCCCAGACAATTAAAAAAGCAGAAGACCGTCAGGAATTCAAAGATACCATGGAAAAAATCGGTGAACCGGTTGCAGCTTCCCTGGTGGTTACAACCGTAGAGGACGGTATTGCATTTACCAATACGATCGGTTATCCGGTTGTTCTTCGTCCGGCTTATACGCTGGGTGGAAGCGGCGGTGGTATCGCTCATAACGAAGCGGAACTGATCGAGATTCTGGAAAATGGTCTGCGTCTTTCCCGTGTGGGCGAGGTTCTGGTAGAAAGATGTATCGCCGGATGGAAAGAAATCGAGTACGAAGTAATGCGTGACAGTGCAGGCAACTGCATCACCGTTTGTAATATGGAAAACCTGGATCCGGTTGGTGTACATACCGGTGACAGTATCGTTGTGGCACCGTCGCAGACACTGGGGGATAAAGAATATCAGATGCTGAGAACTTCCGCACTGAATATTATCACAGAGCTGGGCATCACCGGTGGATGTAACGTACAGTATGCGCTGAATCCGGACAGCTTCGAATACTGTGTCATCGAGGTAAATCCGCGAGTATCCCGTTCTTCCGCACTGGCAAGTAAGGCAACCGGATACCCGATCGCAAAAGTAGCTGCAAAGATCGCTCTGGGCTATACCCTGGATGAGATCCCGAATGCTATTACCGGAAAAACTTATGCAAGTTTCGAGCCGATGTTAGACTACTGTGTTGTCAAGATCCCGCGTCTGCCATTTGATAAATTTATCAGTGCAAAACGTACCCTGACCACACAGATGAAAGCCACCGGTGAAGTTATGAGTATCTGCAATAACTTTGAAGGTGCGTTGATGAAAGCCATTCGTTCCCTGGAACAGCATGTAGACAGCCTGATGTCCTACGATTTTTCCAATCTGTCCAGAGAAGAGATGTTGGAAGCTCTTCATATTGTAGATGATATGAGAATCTGGAGAATTGCACAGGCGATCCGTATCGGAATTTCTCAGGAAGAGATCCATGAGATCACCAAGATCGATCTGTGGTTTATCGATAAGATCGCGATCCTGACCGAGATGGAATATGCGTTGAAGACCAGAGAACTGGACGAAGATCTGTTGAGAGAAGCAAAACGCATGGAATTTCCGGATTATGTGATTGCAAAACTGAACGGAAAGACAGAAGAAACGGTAAAAAAAATGCGTAAAACATACGGTATCACCGCAGCTTACAAGATGGTAGATACCTGTGCCGCTGAGTTTGCAGCCACCACACCGTATTATTACTCTGTATATGGCGGAGAAAATGAAGCAGAACGCACACCGGACAAGAAAAAGGTTCTGGTACTTGGTTCCGGCCCGATCCGTATCGGACAGGGTATCGAGTTCGACTTCTGTTCTGTACACTGTACCTGGGCCTTTGCAAAAGAAGGTTATGAGACCATCATTATTAATAACAACCCGGAAACTGTAAGTACAGACTTTGATATCGCTGACAAACTGTATTTTGAGCCGCTGACACCGGAAGATGTGGAAAACATCGTAAATATCGAGAAACCGGACGGAGCAGTGGTGCAGTTCGGTGGACAGACCGCTATCAAACTGACTGAGGCACTGATGAAGATGGGTGTGCCGATCCTCGGAACATCCGCAGAAAATGTAGATGCAGCCGAAGACCGTGAGCTGTTTGATGAGATCCTGGAACAGTGCCAGATCCCGAGACCAAAGGGACAGACCGTATTTACCGCTGAAGAGGCTAAGAAAGCTGCCAACGAACTGGGTTATCCGGTTCTGGTTCGCCCTTCTTACGTTCTGGGTGGTCAGGGTATGCAGATCGCCATCAACGATGAAGATGTGGAACAGTATATCGGTATCATCAACCGGATTGCACAGGAACATCCGATCCTGGTCGACAAATATCTGGTAGGTAAAGAAATCGAGGTTGATGCGGTATGCGACGGTGAAGACATCGTGATCCCGGGTATCATGGAGCATATCGAGAGAGCCGGCATCCATTCCGGAGACAGTATCTCTGTATATCCGGCACAGACCATCAGCAAGACTGCAAAAGCTACCATCGAAGAATACACCAAACGTCTGGCAAAAGCACTGCATGTCATCGGTATGATCAATATTCAGTTTATCGTATGCGGTGAAGAAGTCTATGTCATCGAGGTTAATCCACGTTCCAGCCGTACCGTTCCGTACATCAGCAAGGTAACCGGTATCCCGATCGTTCCTCTGGCAGCAAAAGCCATCATGGGATACAAACTGAAAGATATGGGTTATACACCGGGACTGCAGCCGGAAGCAAAATATTTTGCGATCAAGATGCCGGTATTCTCCTTCGAGAAGATCCGTGGTGCGGATATCAGTCTTGGACCGGAGATGAAGTCCACCGGTGAGTGCCTGGGTATCGCAGAAAGCTTCAACGAAGCACTGTACAAAGCATTCCTTGGCGCAGGTATCAATCTGCCGAAACATAAAAATATGATCATGACCGTTCGTGATGAGGATAAAGAGGAGGCAGTTGAGATCGGAAAACGGTTTGAAGCACTGGGTTACCGCATCTATGCAACCAGAAATACAGCTAAAACGCTGCAGGAAGCCGGCGTAAAAGCAATCCGTACCAATAAGCTCGAACAGCCGTCACCAAACCTGATGGACCTGATTCTGGGTCACAAGATCGATCTGGTCATCGATACACCTTCTCAGGGTGTGGAACACGCAAAAGACGGTTTCCTGATCCGAAGAAATGCTATCGAGACAGGTGTTAACGTTCTGACTGCTATGGATACAGCCAAAGCACTGGTAACCAGTCTGGAAAATACAGATCTGAACAGGCTTACGCTGATTGATATCGCACAGATCTAAATAAAGGGGAAAATATGGATATTATCGAATTACTGAAAGTAATTTTTCTCGGTATTGTGGAGGGAATCACCGAATGGCTTCCTGTAAGCAGTACCGGCCATATGATCCTGGTGGATCAGTTTATGAAACTGAAAGTCAGTGAGGAATTCTGGCAGATGTTCCTTGTGGTCATCCAGCTGGGAGCCGTACTGGCGGTTGTGGTACTGGATTTTAAAAAATTATGGCCATTTCATAAAAATGATCCGTCCAGAGAGAGTAACTGGAACTATATCAGTACGAATGAGCGTATCGGGAAATTACAGAAATTTGCAGACAAATACATCAACATGAATAAGATCGTGCTGTGGTTAAAGATTCTGGTATCTTGTGTGCCGGCAATCATCGTGGCACTTCCGTTTAACAACTGGATCGAGAAAACATTCATGAATTACTGGGTCGTTTCCGTGATGCTGATCGTATACGGTGTACTGTTTATTGTTATCGAAAACTACAATAAAAGCCGGAAGCCCAGCAGAACAAAGCTCAGTGATATTTCTTTCAAAGATGCACTGTTTATCGGAATCTTCCAGTTGCTTGCCCTGATTCCGGGTACTTCCCGTTCCGGTGCAACCATCATCGGAGGTATTCTCCTCGGCATGAGCAGAAAACTGGCAGCGGAATATACCTTTTTCCTTGCCATCCCGGTTATGTTTGGAGCAAGCTTTCTGAAACTGATAAAATTTGGTCTGCATTTTACCGGAACAGAGGTTGTGTATCTGCTGCTTGGTATGGTTGTCGCTTTTGGCGTTTCCATTGCAGCAATCAAGTTCCTGATGGGTTATATCAAGAAACACGATTTCAAGGTATTTGGATGGTACCGGATCGCTCTTGGTGTTGTGGTACTTGCTTATTTCCTGCTTGCATAAAGTAGAAAACAGGAATAAACTAACGATAGAGGTGTTGATCTGTAACAGAAACCGGTATCGGCAGATCATAAACCGAAACCCATGTCTGTATGGAATTCGGTAAATACTGTGACAGTGACGGGTGAAATTCGCAAAAGGTATTTTTACCCGATTATGTATGAGAGAAAGTAAGAGGGCGTAACATGGAGAAGAAGAAAGTTGTCATTGCTCTGGGACACCGGGCACTTGGTAATACGTTGCCGGAGCAGAAAGAAGCTACAAAAAGAACTGCAAAAATCATTGCGCAGCTGGTAAAAGAGGGCGCAGAGGTCGTGATTTCTCACAGTAATGCACCCCAGGTGGGTATGATCCATATGGCAATGAATGAATTCGGAAAGTATCATCCGGATTATACATACGCACCAATGTCCGTGTGTTCTGCCATGAGCCAGGGGTATATCGGATACGACCTGCAGAATGCGATCCGTGCAGAACTGATGAAAGAAGGCATCTACAAACCGGTATCCACGATTCTGACACAGGTAACCGTAGACACGTATGACGAAGCTTTTGCTGAACCTGTTAAAGTCATCGGACGTGTGCTGAATGAGCAGGAAGCGGAAGAGGAAGAAAATAAGGGTAATTACGTTACCAAGATCGGTGACGGTTACCGCCGAATCGTAGCCGCACCGAAGCCACAGAAGATCGTGGAGATCGATGCGATCCGTGCACTGCTTGATGCCGGACAGATCGTTATCGCCTGCGGCGGTGGCGGAATCCCGGTTCTGGAGCAGGGTACGGAACTGAAGGGCGCAAGTGCGGTTATTGAGAAAGATTATACCAGCGGTCGTCTGGCAGAACAGTTGGATGCAGATGAACTGCTGATCCTGACCAGTGTGGAGAAGGTTTCTGTGAATTTCCACAAGCAGGATGAGGAAGAACTGGGCGAGATTTCTGTTGCACAGGCGAAAGAATATATGGCTGAGGGACAGTTCGAAGCCAACACCATGCTGCCGAAGATCCAGGCTTCTGTCGAGTTCGTGGAACAGGGCGAAGGAAAGAAGGCTGTGATTACTTCAATCGATAAGGCAGTGGATGCGTACCTTGGACGGACGGGTACAGTGATCTGCTAAGAGCGTATATTCCTTTTTTATAAAAGGGCTATCGTTTTCAAAATGAAGTGTTTTGAAGACGGTAGTTCTTTTTGATTTTCAAGGGGAATACATTATCAGTTTTAGCCAATATCAGCCGGAGAAGGGGACGGGCGGGAGCGGGGAGGGGAGGGGGGGGTGGGGTTAGGTTGGGGCAACGGGTGGGCTTGGGAACTTTGAGCTAGCCGCTAACTCCGGCTATTATTCACGAGGGTCAGCGGACCCTCGCGAAAGCCTACGTAAGCGTCGGATCTCAAAGCTTCCCCTAACCGCCCACCAGTGCGTTCGCCTCTTCCCTCCCCGCTCCCACCCGTCCCCTTCTCCGGCTGATATTGGCTAAAACTGATAATGTATTCCCCTTGAAAATCAAAAAGAACTACCGTCTTCAAAACACTTCATTTTAAAAA
>NZ_JALFPR010000084.1:0-16449 GCF_022785585.1 Oliverpabstia sp.
TTTTTTATCAGAAAAGTGTTGACAACTTCAACAATTTCATGTATAGTATATTTTGTCGATGAGACATACAGAATTTCATAATTAAAAGTTGTGCAGGAATGGCGGAATTGGCAGACGCGCAGGCTTCAGGTGCCTGTGGTAGCAATATCGTGCGGGTTCAAGTCCCGCTTCCTGCACTATTTTTTTCTTCTATTTTACCAAAATCCATTTGGAATTGTCACTCTTCAGGCTGTATCCACAGAAGGAGCAGCAATGATTCTCATCCGGTACAAAGTTGGCTCCACAGGATGGACATTCTTTCTCCATGAAGAAAACGCCGTCTTCTCTTCTTCTTTCCGGGTAACGGGCTCTTTGCATGATAAGTGTTCGCTTCACTTTTTTCGTATATGGATTTCTTCTATCTGGCAAATAGGTCTCGCTTGCACAGACTTTTACTTTTATTTTTGTAATATCTTCTGTGTTGACCACTTTCTTTAACGTGATATTTCCGATTCCATAATCCATCAGTTCATCCGATTCTGTTTCGTTATAAATGGCATCACCGATACAGGACCTGAGATAATTCTCCGAGTATCTTACTATGGAGTCCGCCATCTTTTCCTGTCTGTTTCGGAAAAACTGATTGGATACCAGGATCAGCACAAAAACCAGAAGAGCTGCACCAACACCAGCTGTCAGGGAAACTTCTGTATCCTCGATCATATACAGGCACAAAAATACGCAGACATACACGATTCCCATAGCCCCTGTCAAAAGCAATGCACGCTGAAGATTTGTTCCTATTCGCTCATATACCTCAAATCTTTCCGTCTGCCAGTCGTAAAACTCGCTTCGGATCACACCTCCGCAGTACTCACAGACCACCTGCTGACCGGTCAGTTCCACCGACGCTCCACAGGATGGACAGATGATTTTCTGTACGGTGGAATAATAACTTTTTTTCTTCTGGACACGATCTGAGTTTCGGATATGCCGAGACTGAAGGATCCGAAGATAGGCATGTTTTCGATAATTCTCATAACGGATTTTCCCATCTTCAGTGGAAATCAGGATTCTCTCGAAGGCTTTCCTTATCTCACGGCGTATCCCTGACTTTTGACGAGTGGTATCGCCGCGCTGTTCCATCATTCTTTTTATTTTCCCCTTTTTCCGGTTTTTTGCCAGAAAAACAGAAAAATCGATATCCAGTATCCGTTCACCGATATAAATCCCTAACAAAATGGCAACTGTTGCAGCAAACCACGATGCATCTGATAGTCCCATATGTCGCCTCCCATTTCATGTTATCTATTTCTATTTTTATCCTTATTTTTCTTTTTTTCTGATTCTTCACCGTTTTCCGGTTCTTTCTCGAACATCTCGGCTATGAAGATCGCTGCAAAACCTGCTCCAAGGATAATAGCTACACAGCAGAACAAGAATTCCAGGGGATCTCTGTCCGGCGCAATCTTATATTTTCCTTTTGACGTTCTGTAAACTTCCACGTCGATCTCGTCCCCTGTATTGATCTCCTCATCGTTCCGGCAGTATACGGTGTCTCTGTCTTGGTAGGTTTCTCCATCGATCTCAAAAGTGACTTTCACTCTGTATTCCCGTAATTCTCTTTCACGATGATATCCATCCTCATCCTTGTCTTTATTTACGACTTCTCTGCAATATCCGACAACAGCCGAAACCTCCCGAATATCCGTACTGTTTTTATACTCATGGCTTGCTATCCGGCTTGAGACCACACCATAAATTCCTGCGCCACACACAACAAGTCCCACCAGAATACCCAATAGAATAATTTTTATATCTTTCTTCTTACCATTTTTTACACTACTCATCGCTATCCCTCCTTCCATTCTTTATATACTCTCTGAATCTTTATCCTGTCGGTTTCTCGAAACATTATCCATAGGTCCTGATGGCCTCCAGAAGCTGTGTATCATTTTGATTGGACGGCATGCTGGCGTTTTCTGTCTCATTTTCCAGAAGCAGTCCCGAGCCGCTGTATACAGAATACACACAGAATGTTTCTGACCAGCTAACCGGATCTTCACCCTTCTGATACCATTCGCCACCGGTTCGTGTCACCTCCATTGTCAGATACGTCCTCCCCTTCTCCTGGGAACAGCTCCAGGTTCCTTCATAAGCCTCTGTTTCTGTATCATCGTAGTTCTCTTCGTCCACGCCATATTCTCTTTCACACCACGAAATATGTAATTTCCCGCCTTTTCGGAATTCCAGAAAATAGTTTCCATAACTATCTGTACTTCCCATCGCTATCTGAAGTTCCCAGCTAGTGTCTGCCAGATCCTTTTCTTTCAGCTCCATACTGACATCTCCATACCATTCTCCAAATCTGCTGGCACCGCAGGCGGCATAATCCGTAAAATCCTTAGCCTGGGGCTCATCCGACTCGGTGACAGGGATTGCCACGCGTCCAAGCATATCCATCATGGGATACCAGTCTGCCTGGTAGCCGGCTTCTGTTCCCATGGATATCATAGCCGTAGCATATCCTCCCACTCCGTTACACATCACAAGATATGGTTCTCCGGTCTCGGAGGAATACAGTTGCCCTACTTCATCCATCTCAAAAGTCTCAAAGTTCATCCTCTGTTCTATGATCTCCACCGGATCATCACCGCTTCTCGGAACAACGCAAAACAGCTGTCCGATTTCGTTTCCAATGATCCTTTCTTCAGGAATCATCTTTACAAATGGATATTCCTCCGAAAAATCCGGAAAGTTTTCTTCGATCCATTCCGGTATCCGGTCTGCATAGGATTCGTCCACTTCTCCAAGAAAGGCCACTCCAAAGTTCTGAAGGGTTCCTTCCATGCTCTGGCGGAAAGCTTCCAGAGACTTCTCTGCTTTCTGTTCTTCTGTCTCTTCTTTCTTTTCCGGTTTTGGAGTAGTCTCCAGTTCTTCCGGCTGTTCCGGTTCCTCTGTAGTGGAACTGTCTTTTATTTCCGGTTTTCCGGCCTTGTTGGCTTTGATGGGAACCGGTTCGGCATCCCCATTCTCCGGGAGTTCTCCATCCGCCGTTCTTCCATTTACCATGCCGTCTCCGTCTTTCTTGTCAATACATCCGGTAAATATGATCAGCGATGTAATGCAGAGCGTTCCTGTAAGAAGGGCTCTGAGCAATATATTTTTATTTTTCACACATGTTTCCCCCTTTATAAAAGATTTCGAGCGCACCTAAGATAGATCGGGAGGGATGAACCCTCCCGATGTACTGCGAACAGATTGCCCATGTGGTAATCTGTTATTCTTTATTGTAACCGTTCAGTACCTTCACAGTTACGATTCAAAATTCATTTAAAATCACCTTCGGTGATGGGATTTTGGTGTATTCATGCCAAAACACCTCGCGGGACAGTGGCTACTGAATAGTTACTCTTTATTTATCAAAGCTTCATAGGTGTGGGACATCAGGAACTGCCCCGGATCATCCTCGGTCATATTTTCCATGATATTCTTTAAGCTTTCTTTTGAAGCATCGTCTCCACGCTCCATGATATATTTCATTGCGATTTCTCTTCCTCTTCTGTCTGCATCCTGATCCGCTACGATATCCAGCATCAGGTTATTAATTTCTGCCTCATCAAAATAGGTGGCTTCTTTCTTCCAGTCTTCATAGCTGGTGCCCATGCTGGAAGCACTTCTGAATGCGCCAACCGTTGTCCAATATGGAATATCTCCGTTGCGTGGCTTCTGTGACAGATAATCTATCGTTATGCGATATGCCCTTTCATTGGTATATCTATGGCTGGGGTAATCATACCACATATAGGTCAGGGAAGTGATGCACGCATCGTGGAACCGAACCAGACTGCTGTCCTTCAGAACTTCCTCCAGCGGATCGATCACCCGGTCATCGTGGAGTCTTCCGGCATACTTATATGCACACGTTCTTACTTCCTCATCCTCATCCCCCATCAGTTTGAGAATGGCATCTACCATGCCGTCAATACCCATAGCCCATTCAGATCCTATAGCAAGGGCTGCCTGTTTCCGGACATTGGCGTTCTCGTGCTCGGTCATATTCAAAACGAACTCTGCAACCGCCGGATTGCTCACGGCACCTCCAAGACTTCTTAAAGCGGCAAATAATACTACAGGTTCTGTTTCCTTGGCCAGTACTTCTTCTGCCATCTTTTCTTCCTCACTGCTTGTGCCAAACAGGCCTCCGATCGTAGTGAATGCATAGGCGCGAACGTTGGCATTCTCACTGTGGAGCATGTTATCCCTGATTGTTGTGGTATATGGAATCTTACAGCCATCATCCTTGAGGATTTTGAAAGCTTCATCGGTAATATTTTCTTCTCTGCCATAAAAGTCTTCTGTATAGTTTGCATAAGCATATGTAGAATAGAGTGCCAGTGCTTCGTCTTCTGTGATATTTTTCACGTCTTTGATACGATCTATCAGATCCTGAGCAGACATACTTTCATATTCTTTTTTCGTAACCTGTGCCGGTTCATAATCATCGTCCGAGAAATCTGTTTCGTTCTCGGTATCCGTGTCTTTATCTGATTCTTTGGTTTCTTTGTCCTCCTTTGGTACCGGTGTTTTGGGCGGAGCATCCGTTTCGGCAGAATCGTCTCCGGTATCTGTCGTTTCTACTCCTGAAGTTGTGTCTTTATCCTTGTTTCCGTCCTTTCCACAGCCTATAGGCATCGCCAGCATAGCTGCGACCAGCAGCATGCTAATAACTTTTTTCCACATCATAAAGTTTCCTCCCTTCGTTTCTGCAAAACTTTTTCTATGATTGACCTTACCTTCTCTATAATTATATTAAACAATATAAAACCAGTTTTCACTATTACTTGTGTTAGTTACCGATATTTGTTTGTCTGTTTCCTGTCAGAAAATGTTTTTACAGTTAATTTCCGCGAATCGTCAGAATACATTATTCAATTACGCATTTCATAAAAGTTCTCTATTTTCTATATTTTTCTATGTTTTTTCAAAAAAGCTGTTGACAACCAGTGTTTTTTCATGTATAGTACATTATGTTGTTGAGATGCAACAGAACTTCATAATAAAAGTTGTGCAGGAATGGCGGAATTGGCAGACGCGCAGGCTTCAGGTGCCTGTGGTAGCAATATCGTGCGGGTTCAAGTCCCGCTTCCTGCACTATTTTTTTGTCTTTGTACAGGCTGACTTCTGTTCTATATTTATTTTCTGCAATCGTAAAAAGATCGCTGCATTCACATTTTTCTGTAAACACAGCGACCTTTTCTTTCATCTCTTATTATAACTGTTCAATACCCTCACAGTTTCCTTTTATTTTTCAAGCACAAATGCTTCATACGGGCGAATCGTCATCTGTTCTTTGATTTCTCCTTCCGGATAGTTTGCGATCAGATAACTTCCCTTGCGGAATTCCTCCGGAATCTCTACTGCTACTTCTTTTTCACTGAAGTTACATACCACCAACAGTTTTTCCTCTCCCAATGTTCTTGTATACATATAGATTTCTTCGGATTCCGGCAATAACAGATCATAAGTTCCGTATACGATGATCTCTTTTTCTTTTCGCAGTGCGATCAGCTTTCTGTAATAATTAAATACAGATTCCGGATCGTCGACCTGTTTCTTCGCATTGATCTCTTTATAGTTCGGATTGACCATGATCCATGGTTCTACAGTGGAAAATCCTGCATAAGCACTGTCATCCCACTGGAACGGTGTTCTCGCATTGTCGCGGCTCTTACGGCACAGATAACGCATCATTTCTTCCGCGGTAAATACATGCTGCTCTTCTACCAGTTCTCTGTAAGCATTGATGCTGTCCAGATCACGGAACTGATCGATCGATGTGAACGGAACGTTCGTCATGCCAAGTTCTTCTCCCTGATATACATAAGGAGTTCCCTGCATCATGTGAATACAAGTTGCCAGCATCTTTGCAGATACATCATGATATTTTGCGGAATCATCGGCATATCTGGATACCGAACGTGGCTGATCGTGATTCTCCCAGAACAGACTGTTCCAGGCAATATCCTCCAGACCTTTCTGCCATTTGGTCAGAACAGCTTTCATCTCGCGCAGATCCATCTTTTTATCGGTCCATTTGTTATCCGCATCAGCATCCACATCCATATGTTCAAACTGGAATACCATATTCAGCTCTTTTTCATCGCTTCTTGCGTATTTTTTAGCTTCTTCCAGAGTCACACCGGAACACTCGCCTACGGTAATGGTATCCGCATTGTTTAATACTTTTTCACGCATCTCCTGCAGATATTCATGGACATGAGGACCGTTTGCCGGCTCATTAAAGCTTGCGTATCCATTGATTCCCGGCTTTCCATCCGGCAGATCCGGCTGTTTGGAAATCAGGCTGATAACATCCATACGGAATCCATCTACTCCTTTTTCCAGCCACCAGTTCATCATGTCAAATACTTCTTCCCGGACTTTTGGATTATCCCAGTTCAGATCCGGCTGTTTTTTCGAAAACAGATGCAGATAATACATATCCGTTTCTTCATCATAATCCCATGCCGGCCCGGAGAAACAGGAGCCCCAGTTATTCGGTTCCTTTCCATCTTTTCCATCTCTCCAGATATAATAGTCACGATATGGATTGTCTTTAGACTTTCTGCTCTCTATAAACCATGGATGTTCATCGGAGGTATGGTTGACTACCAGATCCATCACGATCTTGATTCCATGTTCATGAGCTTTAGCAAGCATCCGTTCAAAATCTTCCATTGTTCCGAACTCAGTCATGATTGCACGATAGTCGCTGATATCATATCCGTTATCATCATTCGGGGACTGATATACCGGGGATAACCACACAACATTCACTCCCAGTTTTTCCAGATACTCCATCCTTTCCGTGATACCGTTCAGATCACCAATACCATCCCCGTTGCTGTCCTTAAAACTTCTCGGATAAATCTGATATACGATACTTTCCTTCCACCATTTTTTCTCCATAGTCTTATTTTCTCCCTTTTTCTATACTATTCTGACTTTTCCTGTTCACCGATTCTCCGAATCACTTCCGTCACAAGTGCGCGGAATTTTGGTGCTGCAAGATCGGCGGCTTCCTGTACCTCTTTGTGGGACAGCGGCTGTGTACTCAAACCTGCTGCCAGATTCGAGATAAAGGAAATTCCAAGAATTTTCATTCCCATGTGGTTGGCTGCCACAGCTTCACATGCTGTACTCATTCCCACAGCATCTGCCCCCAGGGTCCGTGCCATCCGTATCTCCGCCGGTGATTCATATGCAGGACCGGTAAACTGCAGATAGGTTCCTTCCTGAAGCTCAAGATTCAATGATTTGCTGCTCTCCCGGATGATTTCCCGGTACTCCCTCCGGTAAATTTCACTCATATCCGGAAAGCGCGGTCCAAGATCGTCCATATTGGCTCCGATTAACGGTGATGGCACAAAACTTGAGATCTGATCCGTGATCATCATCAGATCGCCGGCATGAAAGTTCTCGTTGACTCCACCGGCTGCATTGGTCAGAAACAGGATCTCTGCACCCATTTTCTTCATAAGACGTACCGGAAGTACCACATCCTGCATCGGATAGCCTTCATAATAATGTACCCGTCCCTGCATCATAACAGTAGGTACACCTTCTACCTTTGCAAATACGAACTGCCCTTTATGTCCGGCTACCGTAGACCGTGGAAATCCTTCGATGCTCTCATATGGAATGGTTTTTTCCACTGTTACATGTTCTGCATAATCCCCCAGACCGGATCCGAGGATCAGTGCCAGTTTCGGTACAAACGGCAGCCCCTCTTTCACCGCCTCATAACACCGATTCAGTTTTTCTTCACTCGTCATCGCCGTCCTCCTTCTGCACACAGGCATCCCATACTTCCTGCTCTGCATCCTGTTCCGGTGCTGCCTTTTCTGTTTCTTCTTTCTGCACTTCTTCAGATTCTTTCTCCGGTTCTTTACCTTCTTTTTCTTTCGTCTCTTCCTCTTCTTCTGTCTCTTCTACAGAACCCTGGGTAAACCAGTCTTCCTCTTTTTCTTCCTCTTCTCCCGGAAGTTCCGCACCGCAGTACATACAGAATACAGCGTCTTTCGGGTTGGAGATTCCACAGGCTGGGCATACATTTTTTCCCTGTTTGGCAGCCATGCTTTCTTTACACTCTGCCAGTTCTTTCTGAAGACCCATAACCACTTCACAGTGACCGGTCAGCTCTTCATCCGGTGTATCGCCATCTACGTAACGCCGGTATACGATTTCACCGAGATCTGCATATTTTTTCCGTATCTCTCTTTGCAGTGTCCGCACTTTGTTTCGCATCTTCTGTGTCTCAACAAATTCCTCTGTTTTCTTTCCTACAACCCCTGCTGTTTCCGTAATCGTCTGTTTAATGCTGCCAAATAAATCTTCGTTCATAAGTCATACCTCCTTGAATATAAAACCCCATTTGTATCCGTTTTACTGCAACAACAGCGGCTCCTGTCCTCTTAAAAGGATCTTCGGACCACCGGTGTGTTCAATATATTCTTTGGTGATGATCACCTCTCCAATACTGTCGTCCTTTGGAATCTCGTACATAATATCCAGCATGTATTCTTCCAGAATCGCTCGCAGTGCTCTCGCACCGGTATCTTTTTCCAGTGCTTTTTTTGCGATTGCACGCAGTGCATTTTCTTCAAATTCCAGTTTGACTTCGTCCATCTCCAGTAGTTTTTCATACTGTTTCAGGATTGCATTGCGTGGCTCTTTAAGAATCTTCACCAGCATGTCTTCATCGAGTCCCTGCAATGTGAAAATGATCGGCAGTCTTCCAAGAAATTCCGGTACCATACCGAACATTCTCAGATCCTCCACCGTTACCTTATTCAACAGATTTTTATCATTGTCATATTTATCTTTCAGATCCGCCTGAAAACCAATTGCTGCCTTTTTGTTTAACCGTTCTTTGATGATTTCCTCCAGATCCGGGAATGCACCGCCACAGATAAATAAAATATTGCTGGTATTTACTGTAGTCAGTGGTACCATGGCATTTTTACTGTTCGCTCCCACCGGCACTTCCACATCACTGCCCTCGAGAAGCTTTAACATCCCCTGCTGTACTGCCTCACCACTGACATCTCTCTGGTTCGTATTCTTCTTTTTTGCAATCTTATCGATCTCATCGATAAAGATAATTCCATGCTCTGCCCGCTCCACATCATTGTCTGCTGCCGCAAGTAGTTTGGAAACTACGCTTTCGATATCATCACCGATATAACCTGCTTCCGTCAGCGAAGTCGCATCCGTGATCGCAAGTGGCACATCCAGCAGTTTCGCCAGCGTCTGCACCAGATAAGTCTTACCACTTCCGGTCGGTCCGATCATCAACATATTGGACTTTGCAATCTCTACTTCACCATTTTTCTGCTCTGCGCTGAGTACTCGTTTATAGTGATTGTACACACCAACCGAAATCACCTTTTTCGCATGTTCCTGACCGATCACATATTCATCCAATTTTTCTTTGATCTTATGTGGCGGCGGAACATCCTTCATGGTAAATTCCTGCTTCTTTTCTTCCGTTTTCTTTTTCTTCTTCACTCTCTGTTTCTCTGATACCTGATTCGGAATACTCGACAGATCCATCATGCTGATATTGGGCATGTGGCTCATCAGCTCCCCGTAATTCATATTGCTGTTATTCATGGTATCAAAACTTTTCTGCATACATTCCGTACAAATATGTATATTCTGAGGAAGCGTGATCATCGGTCCTGTCTTGCTCTCCGGTCTCCGACACATAAAACAGACTTTTTCGTATTCATCTTCCTTCGTATTTTCATCAGAAGTCTCTCGCCCCTGCTTTTCTTTTTCCAATAAATCCTTGTCTTCTGACATCCGTTTATCCCTTTCTCATCCCACATTTTATGAGACACTGTCCCCGAAACCACCTGTCACTCCTGTGTACTTCCGGTTACCTACCCTATATTATAAAACAGAATCTTCTTGCCCTCAAGTAAACTTTTTCTAAACACAGCTTTCAGCATACTGTCTCCCCCTATTTTCCTTCTGTTCTCCCCCTCTGAATAAGTTCTATCCCTTCATTCCTTTTATTTCCTGCCATTCCCACCATATTTCAACTTTCTCCCACCGTCAACGCACAGCAGCAGGGGTTCCCACCAGGGTCCGGCAACACTTTGTGGGCGTTTAGAGCAAGCTTTAAGATCCAGTCCTTAGAAGAACTTGACAATGAGCGGCTCTCCGCGAACTGGCATTTAGTTCTTCTTAGGACTTAGCTTAAAGTTGCTCTGCCCACGTTGCCGGACTCTGACGGGAACCCCTGCCGCGTCCGTCTATGATACTACTTATTCTCTTACTTACCCTGCTGGGGATCTGCCTGCTTCATCTCACTCTTCTTTCCAAGAGTAACCGAAACCGTCTGCTCCTGATACTCCCCGTTCTGTGCCCGGCTGATCACAACCTCCACAGTCTCTCCTGCCTGATAATACTCCAGTTTTCCAACCAGATCCGAACTACCGGAAACCGTCATACCGTCAAACTTGACAATCACGTCACCTTTCTGGATACCTGCTGTCTGTGCCGGTCCGCCCTCTTCCACAGAATCTACAAAGGCACCCAGTGGGATACCGTAAGTCTGTGCAGAAGTAGAATCTACATTCAGACAAGTCACACCGATATAACCCGCATGATCTTCATCCGCCTTATATCTTGTCTCGCGGTTCATCAGTTCATCCAGGATTGGCTGTGCCACAGATACCGGAATCGCATAACCCATTCCTTCTACTTCGGTGGCTGCCGCTTTCGCAGAGTTGATACCAATCAGTTCTCCCTGCATATTCAGCAGTGCCCCACCGCTGTTGCCGGGATTGATTGCTGCATCTGTCTGGATCAGTTTCCCGGTTGTCTTTCCGTCTTCGTCGGTCACTTCACGATCCACCGCACTGATCCATCCGGAAGTTACGGACTGTCCATATCCCAGTGCATTACCAATGGCAACTACCTGTTCCCCGATTTCCAGCTCATCGGAATTGCCGATGCTTACTACTTTAATGGATTTCAGAGTATCTTCACTCATATCCGAAATTTTCACAGCGACTACCGCCAGATCGTTATCGGAATCCGTTCCCTTGACCTGAGCTTCGTACACCGCATCATCATCAAAAGCAACCGTTATAGTATCTGCATCAGCTACTACATGATTATTCGTTGCTACCAGGATCTCACTGTCATTCTGTCCTACAATGATACCGGAACCGGAACTCTCGCTCGGATACTGCTGCACACCGCCAAAGAAATCCTGTACCGTTTTTACAGACGCATTCGTAATAGATACAACAGACGGCATACAACTTTTTGCCACCTGTGCAACGGTGTATTCTCCCGTTGTGCCTGCGCTTACTTCCTCCGTTGCATCACTTCCGCTTCCTGCTGCACTGTTACTGTCCCCGGCAGCATTCTCCTGCTGTGGCAGTTCCGTGGTCGGAAGCTGATACTCTGTTTTCTGTTCATTTTTAATTTCTTTATTCGCGATCATACTGGATCCGATGATAATACCGCCTGCAACTACACCAAAAAGTACCGCCAGACCAAGCGTTACTATTACTTTTTTTCCTGTTCCGCCCGGTTTTCTGTGGTCCTGTGGTTGATTCTGATCCTGCTGTGGCTGGTAATACGTATAATTTCCGTACTTTCTCTGACCGGTCACCGGACCGTTCTGCGTACTCTGTTCCCGGCTCGTCCAGGAATTCCCACTCTGATACGCTCCGCCATTTTGTGTATTCTGGTTATTCTGACTGTTTCCCGCACAGCCCCAGTTACCATTCTGATAGCCCCCGGTTGTCTGTCCGGAAGAACTGCTGTTTTCCATCTCTTTTGTTGTATGATTTCCACCGACCGGCTGTCCCCAGCCTCCGTTATCCTGTGATTCGGCTGCTGTTTCTGTGTAATTTTGTGTATCTGCTGTCCCGCTGACATCCTCCCGGTAATTCTGATTCTCATACGTATTCTGGCTGGCACGTTCTCCGCCGTCCGCTCCGTTCTGGCGTTTCTGATAATCCGGATTTACCCAGTGATAAGAAGCTGCTTCCCGCGAATTCTCCGGCTGTGCACCACTCTGCTGCACCGGCTGTTCCTGTGGCTGTACCGGAGTATCCGTCACATCCGCCGGCTGTTCTTTCTTCTCCTCTTTCCCCAGCACTGCTTCCCACGGATATCTCGGTTTTTCTTCCTCTGTTTTTGCAACCTGCCCGTCACCGTTTGTCGCTGCTTCTTCCGTCATTTCTGTCACTTCCACCCGCTCCGATACTTCAGGTTCCTGACTTTCTGTCGCCTCCGGCATTGCTTCTGCGGTTTCCCCTGCTTCCGGTTCTTTTACAGCTGTCGCCTCTGTCACTTCAGATTCTTCACCGGCCGGCTGCTGATTTTCTTCCTGTTCTGTTCCCGGCATTTTCCATTCATCATTCATCGTTTTTCTCCCTGTCCTTTATATGTCTTCACATTCTTTTTCACGTTTTGTATATCTGTTTATCATATCCGAAAATTGTGTTAAAACTGTGAACTTTCCCGCTTATTCCCAATATTTCGGATTCATCGTACAGCGAGGGATCACCCACTTTGGAAGCTTCTGATATCTCTTTCCCAGAAGATAGCCCAGATATTTCCAGCCGCTCTGCCATACCAGCTGGATCACCAGCCATGGTTTTCCCTGTCTGCAGAGCCAGCCGGCGGTTTTTTTCACCAGACGGATCCCCTCTCCTTCCGATCGGATCCCGGCAAAAACTTCCGGATGATCTGCCTGTGAAACCGCCAGATCAAAGTTCCGGTGAAACTGCTGGATTGCCGAATAATTGTGGGAATGTACCACCTTTGCCTCTGCCGCATAAGCCACTCCATATCCCTTTTGGATCAGTTCTCCTGCAAAGATCATATCTTCATTAAAAATGGCCTTCTGTACAAACCCCCCCAACTGCAGATACAGCTCCCGTCTGTACATTGCGCACACATTGGAACAAAAATACGTCTTGATACCGAGTTCCGGCAGGTCTGCCAGCCATTTCACCCGGCTTTTCTCCGGATAATTAAACTGTCTCGTATACTGTTCCATCAGCCGGCAGTCTTTCCGTGGCAGCTGTCTGGCATAGGCAGCTCCGATTTTTTCATCCTGTTCAATCGCCTCCACCAGTTTTTCAATCAGATGGCAGTCTTCCGGCAATGCATCCTGGGTCATAAACAGCAGATAATCTGCCCGGCTCATCCGCGCCGCCTGATCCCTTGTCTTTCCATGATCGAATTCCTCTCTGGTCAGATGGTGCACTTCCATCGGAATCGTCGTTTTCTCATAAGCTGCTTTCCAGTTTTCCTTTCCTGTATTCATCACGATCAGACGGTGTACCGGCCAGGTCTGTCCTTCCAGTCCGCGCAGCATCTGTTTCCACCCTTCTCCCGGACGATAAGCCGGGATAATCACATCTACCGTTTTCTTTTCCATAATCTGCTCCATTTTCTATATATGTGAAAAGAACTGTCGCACTTTTCACGACAGTTCTTTATTTTCCATTTTTTCTTCTTACTCCGTATCACTCTCACGATAAGCTGCAAGGGAGCCATCTTCCGAATGATCCAGTCTTGACTCTTCTCCAAATCCGCTCTTATCCACAATTCGCTGGCTATATGCCTTCACTTCTTCGGAAGGTGTATAACTGTCTTCCGGATACAGGAATTCATGCAGTTTGATCACATTTGATTCCAATGTGACCGGAAGTACTACATCAATTCCAACCGCATCTTTCACACGCTGTCCATACAGATGATCAAATGGAAAACCAGTTTGATCTTCAATATCATAGGATAACATACTCATTCCCATCTGCAGAATTTCTGCTTTTGAAAAAGATGTATAGATATTTGGAAATACTTTATCTAGAATTTTACTCAATGTAGCGACATCTGCATTTTTCGCTTTCTCTACGATTTTATAGATAACTTCTCTCTGTCTTGCCGCACGACGGAAATCATTTCCTGCTGTATATCTGATTCGTGCATATGCTACTGTCTGCACACCATTCAGATGATGTACGCCTGCTGTTTTTTTAAGTGGCGTATAATCCATACCTGTTACTTTTGATGTTTCCACACAGTAATTATTCAGATGAACCACTTCTTCTTCTTTCAATTCCACATCGATTCCGCCAAGCAGTTCCACGGCTTCCGCAACCGCCTGAAAATCTACGCTTACAAAATCTGTCACATTCAAATCCAGATTGGTATTGAGCATATTCAGAAACTGTTCGGCACCGCCTTTTGCATATGCAGCATTCGCTCTGTTATACTGACCATTTCCTTCCGAATCTTCGCCAATCCGCAGATACGTATCACGATATACTGAAACCAGTTTCACTTTCTTGGTATCATTGTCGATACTTGCAATAATCATAGTATCACTGTTACCGGATTTTAATTTATTACTGCGATTATCCAGGCCCACCAGACCGATGGTCGTATAACCTTTCATAACTTTATTATTGCTGACGCCGGAATTAACTCCAATCTTGCTGAAATCAAGACTCGTAAAATTCATCTTGCCAAGTTTTGCATATATAAAAACACCTGCAATCAGAATCAGCAGAATAAAAATCTCGATTCCGAAAAAAATTCTTCTGCGTCTTCTTTTCTTTAATAATCTCTTCTGTTTTCTGGTCAACGGCTGTTTTTTAGACATAGGTTTCCCTCCCTCTTTCGTATCCCCCGAGGTTTACTGTTCCAGGGAAGAATCATCATATCCCTGTGTATCATCTGTTACATCTGTCTGGCTTTCTTCCTGCGGATCTGCAGAGCTCTCTGCCGGATTCGCAGACTCTGTATCCGATTCATGATAAGCTGCCAGTGAACCATCCTCCGAATGATCCAGTCTGGATTCTTCTCCAAATCCACTGATTTCTATAATTTTCTGACTGTATGTTTTCACCTCATCCGAAGGAACATAACTGTCTTCCGGATACAGAAATTCATGCAGTTTGATTACATTAGATTCCAAAGTAATCGGAAGTACACAGTCAAGACCGTCCATTGCGTCTTCTACTACCCCTCCATATAAATGATCAAATGGGAAACCTGTCTGATCTTCAATATCATAGGAGAGCATACTCATTCCCATCTGCAAAATCTCCGGTTTCGTCAGAGATGTTTTGATGAGTGGGAACACTTTATCCAGAACTTTGCTAAGGGTACTGATACTGGAATTCTTTGCCTTTTCTACGATCTTATATATAACCTCTCTCTGTCTTGCCGCACGTCTGAAATCATTTCCCGCTGTATAACGAATTCGCGCATACGCTACAGTCTGTACTCCGTTCAGATGATGAACTCCGGCAACCTTTTTCAGTGGTGTATAATCCATACCGGTAACTTCTGACGTCTCTACACAATAATTGTTCAGATGTTCAATCTCCTCTTCTTTCAGATCAACATCGATACCGCCAAGCAGTTCCACCGCTTCTGCAACGCCTTTAAAGTCAACCGTTACATAGTCAACAATATTAAGATCAAGATTCTTATTCATCATGGTCATCATTTTTTCCGGACCACCTGTGCAAAACGCAGAATTTGCCTTATTGTATACATTTTCGCCGTCCGAATTACTTCCAACCCTAAGATACGTATCACGGTATATAGAAACCAGTTTTACCTTTTTGGTATCGTTATTGATACTCGCAATGATCATCGTATCACTGTTGACATCACCATCCAGTTCTCCTTCTCTGCTGTCAAGCCCAACCAGTGCAATACTTGTATAACCTTTCATAACCTGATTTTCTTCCACACTTTGATTCACATCCACATTTTCAAAATTCAGGTCTTCGTAATTCATATTTCCGAGTTTCGCATATACAAACAGTCCGCCCATCAGGACGACCAGAATGATAATTTCCAGCGCAAACACTACTCTGCTCATCGTACTTTTCCGGCGTCTGCGTCGGATTCTTTTCTGTCTGTCCGTCAGGTTTTTCTTTTTCGCCATGTATTTACTCCTTATTCCTTTGTTTTTCTATCTTGCGGACCCTCTTCCTAATATGCGTTCTTGTTAATAAAGCCTTTAAAAAACGTCAGCAAAATAATTTTTACATCCAGTCCGACAGACCAGTTTTCAATATAATACAGATCATAATCTATTCGTTTCCGAATGGATGTATTTCCTCTGTAGCCATTGACCTGTGCCCAGCCGGTAAGACCCGGACGTACCTGATGTTTTACCATATATCTCGGGATCTCTTCCTTGAACTTTTCCACGAACTGAGGGCGCTCCGGTCTCGGTCCCACCAGGCTCATATCTCCTTTCAGGATGTTGAACAGCTGCGGAAGTTCATCAATGCTGGTTCGTCTTAAGATCTTGCCGATTCCGGTGACTCTGGGATCGTTTCGCACCGTCCAGCCCTTTTTCTCCTCCGCTGCAGTCTGCATTGCCATACTGCGGAATTTGTA
>NZ_JALFPR010000085.1:0-21531 GCF_022785585.1 Oliverpabstia sp.
GGAAGCGGAAGAACCAAGAAAGCTGCAGAACAGATGGCAGCATACCGTGCGATCTGCAGACTGAAAGCCACGGACAACAAACAGAAACAGTAGGTGACGTATGTATTTAAAGAGTATCGAAGTACAGGGATTCAAATCCTTTGCCAATAAGATCGTATTTGAATTCCATAACGGTATCACCGGCATTGTAGGCCCTAACGGCAGTGGAAAGAGCAACGTTGGTGATGCTGTCCGCTGGGTACTGGGTGAACAGAGTGCAAAACAGCTGCGTGGCGGAAATATGCAGGATGTCATTTTTTCCGGTACAGAGACCAGAAAACCGCTGGGATTTGCATCGGTAGCCATTACTCTGGATAATTCCGATCACAAACTGGATATCGAGTATGAAGAGGTGACTGTCACCAGACGACTGTATCGTTCCGGAGAAAGCGAGTACCTGTTAAATGGAACCGGCTGCCGACTGAAAGATATCAACGAACTGTTTTACGATACCGGTATCGGTAAAGAAGGATATTCCATTATCGGTCAGGGTCAGATCGATAAGATCCTGAGCGGAAAACCGGAAGAACGAAGAGAACTTTTCGACGAGGCAGCAGGTATTGTAAAGTTCAAACGGAGAAAAGCAACTGCATTAAAGAAACTGGATGAGGAACAGCAGAACCTGGTTCGTGTGACAGACATTCTGTCGGAACTTACCAGGCAACTGGGTCCTCTGGAACGACAGTCAGAAACGGCCAGAGTCTATCTGAAGAAAAAAGAAGAACTGAAGATCCTGGATGTGAACATGTATCTGGCGGAGAGTGCTCATATCAAAGAACAGTTAAAAGAAACAGAAGAAAAATATCAGATTTCTCAGAATGAGCTGCAACAGACGCAGACACAGTTTGATCAGACAAAAGCAGAGTATGAACGTCTGGAAAAGGAACTGGAAGAACTGGATACGAAGATTCAGGAAGCGAGAACTCAGGCGAGCGAGAATGCCCTGAAAAAGCAGCAGCTGGAAAACAGTGTGGAACTGTTAAAAGAACAGATCCGCGCAGCCCAGCAGAATCATCAGCACTATGAAGAACGTATCCAGACGATCCGTCAGGAACTTGACCGCCGACAGCAGGAAGCAGCCGGACATGAACAGGAACAGGAAGCCCTGAAAGAAAGCCTGGGCGAAGCAGCTGTCAGAAAGAAAGAAGCAGAAGAAAAACTGGCGATTCTGCATCAGAATATAGAAGAAACAAATCAGAGCATAGAGGATGGTAAGAGTGAAATCATCGAGATCCTGAATCAGCGGGCATCCACCAAAGGTAAGATGCAGCGTTATGATGCGATGCTTGAACAGATCGGTATACGGAAAGCGGCTCTCAGCCAGCGTGTCCTGAAACTGAAAAGCGATGAGTCACAGCAGCAGGAGATCATTCAGGGACATCAGGAAAAATGCAAAGAGATCGGCGCTCAGATGGATGGTATACAGATGGAATACCGGAAAGTGGAGCGGGAAGTCGGCTCTCTGCGAAGCCAGATGGAGGAACAGAATAAGAAACTGGAACAGGGACAGACAGCCTATCACAGGGAGGCATCCCGTCTGGAGTCCCTGCGAAATATTGCAGAACGTTATGAAGGATATGGCAACAGTATCCGGCGTGTTATGGAACAGAAGGATCGCCAGCCGGGGATCCACGGTGTTGTTGCAGACCTGATCAAGGTAGAGAAAGCATATGAAACAGCGGTGGAAACAGCTCTGGGCGGAAGTATCCAGAATATCGTTACGGATAACGAACAGACCGCTAAGGTCATGATTGAATATCTGAAGAAAAACCGGTACGGCCGGGCAACGTTTCTTCCCCTGACCAATATGCGAAGCAGCAGTTTCCAGAATCCCGCAGCACTGAAAGAAGAAGGTGTGATCGGGCTCGCCGATACGCTGGTAACTGCCGAAAGTACGTATCGAACTCTGCTGTCACAGCTTCTTGGAAGGACACTGGTGGTGGATACCATTGATCACGCCATCGTCATTGCAAGAAAATACCGCCATACCTTGCGGATTGTTACGTTAGAGGGAGAATCCTTAAGTCCCGGCGGTTCCATGACCGGTGGAGCGTTCCGAAACAGCAGCAATCTTCTGGGACGTCGCCGGGAAATAGAGGAACTGGAAGGAAAAGTGGCAGCACTGAAAGAAGAGCTGCAAAAGATACAGAAAATCATCCTGGATAAACGGGAGCGTAGAAATACACTGCGGGATGATCTGGCAGAGATGACCAGGCAGTTACAGCAGCTGCAGATCAGTCAGAATACAGAAAAGGTGGGAATCACCCAGGCAGAGGCGCGCATCCGTGAAGTGCGGACCGGCTATGGACAGTTAAAAGCAGAGGGACGCGAGATTGAAGGACAGATTGCAGAGATCAAGGAAAGCAGTTCATCCATCCGGGAAGAAATGAAACATTCCACAGCCAGAGAGCAGGAACAGGAAGCACTGGTGAACAGTCAGCAGGAAATTCTGGAAAAATTGCAGGAACAGGAAGCTTCTTACAGTCAGGAACTGAACCAGATCCAGGTGGCTTATGCTTCGCTGGAACAGAAAGTGAGCTTTACAGGAGAAAATCTCATCCGTATTCATCAGGAAGAAGCGGCAATGAGAGGTGAACTGCAACAGATGCAGGAATCTCTGGAAGAGGGTGGCAAGGAAAAAGAAGAAAAAGAACAAACTATTCTGTCTATTCAGAAAACAATTCAGGAAGCCAGCCGAATCCGTGAGGAAGACGAGGCGCAGATGCAGCAGTATCTGGAAAAGAAAGAAGAACTGAACAGCCAGCATAAGACATTCTTCAGCCGCCGGGATGAACTGTCTGCACATATCAGCCGGATGGACAAGGAATGTTTCCGACTGAACAGCCAGAAAGAAAAACTGGAAGAACGGCAGGATAACCAGATTAATTATCTCTGGGAAGAGTATGAGGTCACACCGGGACAGGCGAACACCTATCGGATGGAAGACATGCCGGAGCGCAGTGTGATCCGGCAGCAGATCGCAGAATTAAAAGATGCGATCCGAAAACTGGGTAATGTCAATGTCAATGCGATTGAGGAATATAAAGAGATTCTGGAACGTCACACGTTCTTAAGCGCGCAGCATACCGATCTGGTGGAGGCAGCAGAGACACTGAAAGGAATCATTGCAGAACTGGATGAGGGAATGCGTAAACAGTTTACAGAAAAGTTCCAGGAGATCCGCGTGGAATTCGATAAAGTATTCAAACAGCTTTTCGGGGGCGGAAAGGGTACTCTGGAGCTGATGGAAGATGAGGATGTACTGGAAGCCGGTATCAGGATCATCTCTCAGCCACCGGGAAAGAAGCTGCAGAACATGATGCAGTTGTCCGGTGGGGAAAAGGCACTGACAGCCATTGCACTGCTTTTTGCCATACAGAACCTGAAACCGTCACCCTTCTGTCTGCTGGATGAGATCGAGGCGGCACTGGATGATTCCAACGTTACCCGTTTTGCACAGTATCTGCACAAACTTACAAAAAACACACAGTTTATTGTGATCACCCATCGCCGGGGTACAATGAACGCGGCAGACCGCCTCTACGGTATCACCATGCAGGAAAAAGGTGTTTCCACGCTGGTATCGGTCAACCTGATCGAGAATCAGCTGGATGAGTAGGAATTATCTGTAAATCAAAAAAAGACTTGCAGTAGTATATACATCATTTTATAATGAAGTCGTACAGTAAAGTGACAGAGACAAAATGATGAAAAAGTTGAGAGTAAGAGAGGAAACCATATGTCAGAGGAAAAGAAAGGTTTTTTCAGACGTCTCCGGGAGGGTCTGACAAAAACGAGAAATAATATTGTGGCCGGAATTGACTCTATTTTCAGCGGCTTTTCCAGTATCGATGATGATTTCTATGAAGAAATAGAAGAGATCCTTGTGATGGGGGATATTGGTATCAATACCACAACATCTATTATTGAGCATCTGAAGGAAGAAGTGGAAGAAAAGAAGATCAAAGAACCTTCGGAATGTAAACAGCTTCTGATCGATGAGATCAAACGTCAGATGGATGTGGGTGATACTGCCTATGAATTTGAAAACAGAAAATCCGTTGTGCTGGTGATAGGTGTCAACGGTGTGGGAAAAACTACTTCTGTCGGAAAACTGGCAGGAAAACTGAAGGATCAGGGCAAGAAAGTCATCGTGGCAGCAGCGGATACATACCGCGCAGCCGCAGGAGAGCAGCTGTCAGAGTGGGCGCATCGTGCCGGTGTGGATCTGATCGGGGGACAGGCCGGTGCAGATCCGGCAGCAATCGTGTACGATGCCGTAGCAGCAGCTAAAGCGAGAAATGCAGATGTACTGCTCTGTGATACTGCAGGACGTCTGCATAATAAAAAGAATCTGATGGAAGAACTTCGAAAGATTTACCGTGTGCTGGAGAGAGAATATCCGGATGCTTATCTGGAGACACTGGTTGTTCTGGATGGTACGACCGGACAGAATGCACTGGCACAGGCGAGACAGTTCAAAGAGGTGGCAAACGTCACCGGTATCATTCTTACAAAACTGGACGGAACTGCAAAAGGCGGCATCGCCGTAGCCATCCAGTCCGAGCTGGATATTCCGGTAAAATATATCGGTGTGGGAGAATCCATCGATGATCTGCAGAAATTCAATGCAGAACAGTTTGTAAATGCACTGTTTGATGTGAAAACAGAGGAGGAAGAATTATAATGCTTACCATTGACAAATTTGAAGAGGCTTCAGAGGTTGTAAAAAGAGTAACCCAGGATACAAAATTGATTTTCAGTGATTATTTCAGTCAGATGACAGGAAATAAAGTATATTTTAAACCGGAAAATATGCAGAGAACCGGTGCGTACAAGTTAAGAGGTGCGTACTATAAGATCAGTACACTGACAGAAGAAGAGAGAGCAAAAGGTCTGATCACCGCTTCCGCAGGTAATCATGCGCAGGGTGTGGCTTATGCGGCAAAAGCATACGGTGCAAAGGCTGTCATCGTTATGCCGACCACAACACCACTGATCAAAGTCGAGAGAACAAAAAGCTACGGTGCGGAAGTTGTCCTGTATGGAGATGTCTACGATGATGCATGTGCACATGCTTATGAGCTGGCAGAAGAACATGGATATACATTTATCCATCCCTTCGATGATCCGGCAGTAGCAACCGGACAGGGAACCATCGCTATGGAGATCATCAAAGAGCTTCCTCTGGTTGATTATATTCTGGTTCCAATCGGCGGTGGCGGGCTGGCTACCGGTGTTTCCACACTGGCAAAACTGCTGAATCCGAACATCAAAGTGATCGGTGTGGAACCGGCAGGAGCAAATTGTCTGCAGGTTTCTCTGGATAAGGGAGAAGTTACCACACTTTCTACGGTCAATACGATTGCGGACGGTACTGCGGTAAAAACTCCTGGTGAGCATGTATTCCCGTATCTGCAGAAGAATCTGGATGATGTGATCACAGTAGAAGATGATGAACTGATCGTAAGTTTCCTGGATATGGTAGAAAATCACAAGATGATCGTAGAAAACTCCGGTCTGCTTACTGTGGCAGCACTGAAACACCTGAATGTCAAGGGTAAAAAAGTGGTTTCTGTTCTGAGTGGCGGTAATATGGATGTGATCACGATGGCATCTGTTGTTCAGCTGGGTCTGATCCAGAGAGACCGTATCTTTACGATTTCTGTTCTGTTGCCGGATCGTCCGGGTGAACTTACAAAGGTTTCTCAGAAGATTGCGGAGCAGCAGGGTAATATTATTAAACTGGATCATAACCAGTTCTATAGTACAAACAGAAATGCAGCTGTGGAGCTTAAGATTACTATGGAAGCGTTTGGTACGGAGCATAAGCAGCAGATTATGCAGGAACTGGAAAAAGATGGATATCGGCCGAAATTGATTCGGACGAATCTGTAAAATATAGAAGGGTGAGCCAATGTACGGACGCCCGAAGGCAGACTGCACCGTTCTCGGCAACGTGGGCAGGGCAACTTTGAGCTAGTCGCCCACAAAGTGTTGCCGTGAACGGTGCAGTCTGCTTTTGGGATGGGTATTGGCTGAGGGAGAAGGGGTGGATGCAATTGGAAGTTATTGACTGGATTAAAAAATGACAGGTAGTATTTTAAAACGGATGTTCTGGAATACTATCTGTCATTTTGGAGTTATGATGATTAATTTAAGAAATTATTTCATGCCCTGTAATTCGCGGTCGTTGCCCATAAAGAACATGGCGATGGTGTCGGGGCCTACGTGGCTGCCGGTGCAGAAGTCGTAGGAGGTGTTGATGAAGCCACGGACTTTGATGTGTTTTTGGATTTCTTCCATGACGTACAGGGAGTCTTCGTAAGCGTCTGCGTGGGCGATTCCGATGATCTGTTTTTCCGGTTCCACGATGTTATTGCAGACGAGGGAGATCAGCTCGTTCAGGGCGGATTTGCGACCACGGCATTTTTTATACTGGACGATGTAGCCGTCTTTGTTTCCGCGCAGGATCGGTTTGATGCTCAATACATTACCGATGACTGCAGCAGTTCCACTCAGGCGTCCGGTTCTTGCCAGGTATTTGAGATCACCGACAGTGAAGACACCGTTCATTTTTGCCGGGCAGGTTTCCAGGATGTCAGCCACTTCATCAAAAGCCATGCCTTTTTCACGCATCTCACTGGCATAGATCGCGAGGATTCCCTGTGCCAGGGAAGCGTTGAGGGAGTCGATCATACGGATCTTTCTGGTATAATTACCGGATTCCATCAGATCTTCGGCAGCGATTCTTGCGGAATTATAGTTTCCACTGATATTTTTACTGAGAGAAAAATAAAGCACATCTTTATCCGCCTCCAGAGCCTCCCGGAACGCATCTTCAAAGACACCGCTGCTGATCAGTCCGGTCTTGATATCCGCACCGGCACGAACCATATCATAATAATCTTTTCCTTTCTGACGCTCCTCCTCTGGCGTAAGATCCGGATCAAAACAGGTCATTTCTTTACCATTTACAAGATTTACAAAAGAAAGCACTTTAATCTTAAATGCCTTCACAAGCTCCGCCGGAATATTCGCAGCAGAATCAACAAAAATTTCAAACATAATATAAATATCCTTATCAGAAAATCAGGGTAAAGGGTTGCAAATAGCAGTATAGGAAAAATGGTGAGGAAAGTCAAGATACGTTTTGGGGGATGTGTCGTATTTTTATAGAAATTTTAGAAAACCAGTGTATTGTAAAAAAATAAAAACCCGAATGCTCAAAATAGTTAAGAATTCGGGTTTGTAATGTGAAAAATAAATAGGATGATTATAATTCCTGTTCAGAAAGCCATATCAGAAAATTTTTAGTAAGAGAAAGTTTTTTTCTTATCGAAATAACGTAGCATATCAGCAATATCTTCCCATTCTGCATTGTCCGAACTGTTTGTACCAATTAAAAATTCATTCGGTGTAGTTTCAAGTGCTGAAGCGAGTCGCATAATAACTTCCGTAGATGGAATGGAGATTCCACGCTCAATATTAGAAAGATATTTATAACTTAAATCCGCTCGTTCTTCGACTTCAGATTGCTTCAACCCAAGCTGTTCACGTCGGGCTGCGATGCGTCTGCCGATTTCTTTATAATCCAGTGACATATGTTCTCCTTGACTTTTCTTTTAATCATATGAAAAAATGTTAGTTTAATAAACTGAACTATTAATGAATATCCGATTATAAATACGAATATACGAGAGGGAATGGAAGAAAGATATAAAAAAGCAGATTTGGATAAAAATGGATATATTTCAGCTCGGGAGTATGTTCGGTTAAGAATTTCAGAATATGAAGAAATAATAAAAGAGTACAAAGATATGTAGAATACTTTTCTAATTGTATTGAGAGAAAGCAACTATAAAAATATGATTAGAACCAGATAAAACCATGAAAATGATAAAAAAGATAATATGACAAGTGTGTATATGGGTGGAATAAGTATTGCAATTATGGGAGAGATTGTTTCTCTGTTAAAGAAGAAAATGCAGATAAATATATTTGAATAGAAGAAGCCAGTGAACTTATTGGAACAAGCGAAACAATGAAAGAAAAGAAAGAGGAATATCAGGAAGAAGAAAACATACAACAGGAACAGGAAAAGGAGGTTCAGCAGTCTGACAGTTCTCAGAGTTCCATCTCTCCTTTTTACGGCATCTGGTGTGGTGCGGCAAAGACGGAGGCAGAGGCTCAGAAACAGGCAAAGAAAATCCGGGAAAATGGATTTGATGCGCAGGTGTTTGTGACTACGGACTGGAGCAATCTGAATACTGAGAAATGGTATGTTATCACGGCTGGTATCTATGGAACAAAGGAAGCTGCCTCTGCGGTACTCCAGGATGTGCAGAGAGTTTGTTCGGATGCGTATATCAAATATTCCGGAAACTGGCAGGGATAAAAGGGAATCCTGTAAATCGATTTTATGAAAAGAACCGATAGTTTTTGAAAGATACAGAAAACTATCGGTTCTTGATTTTACGAGAGCAACGAGTCAAACAGCGTATCATGGCTGAAAGCCGGAAAAATACAGCTTCTCAATCCCCAGATATTTACTGATGCAAACCCTTGCCGCCCCAAGAAGCACCCCTGTATCCTGAAGCGTGGAAAGTTTCAGCTGACAGGTAGCGCGGAAACGTGCGGAAAGTTTCTGCAAAATCTCCGGGAGCAGTTGAGGGAGGTAAGCGGTCAGCTGACTGTTCAGGATAATACATTCCGGGGAGAACAGGTTCCAGAGATTGTTGATTCCACAGGCGAGATAGGTAGTGAATTCATCCACTACAGCCAGAGCATCAGCTTCCTTCTGATTATAGCTCCAGACCAGATCGTCGATCGAGACAGTGGTGCGACCGGATAATTCCTGGTAGCGGGAGAGAACCGCCGGTTCGGAAATATATTGTTCGAGACAGCCATGATTGCCACATGGGCAGGAACGGCCGCCGGGCTGGACGATCATGTGACCGGCTTCTCCTGCTGTTCCGGCGAAGCCGGTATATAAATGGTGATCCAGAATAATTCCCGCACCGACACCTGCATGAATGCTGACATGAATCAGGTTTTTATGATTTTCCACAAAAGTCTTCTCGGCGAGGGCAGAAAGATTTGCCTCATTTTCCAGCCATACCGGAATATCGAGAGCGTCTGTCAGAACATCTACAATGGGAAGATCTGCCAGATGATAATTCGGAGTAAAAGTGATCTCATTCCGGCAGACGGTTCCATGGATGCCGATACCAATTCCCACGACACCAAAAGGAGTAGCGGGAAGAAGACGAATCTGATTCTGAATGATCTGCAACAGGAAATTGATTGCGGTGTCACGTTCCAGCGTACAGTTATACTGATGACGCCGGCAGTTTTGTCCAAGCAGATCACAGACCATCAGCACGGTGCATTCCACGCCGAGATCGAGGGTGATAATATAACCATTCTGTCGACAGAACTGTAACAGGATCGGTTTTCGACCATACTGAGTCTGGTCGCTTCCGATTTCTTCGATATATTGTTCGTCCAGCAGATCCTGCACGATAGCAGAGATCGTTGCTTTGGTGAGTCCCAGTTTTTTTGATATAGCCGCCCGGGAAAGCGGACCGTCATTGATGACCGTTTCTAAAACAAGCCGTCGATTCATCTCCCGGATCAGTTCTCTGCTTCCTGTGACCATGCAGGCACCTCCTTCCTGTAAAATCTTCTTTTTCTTAAACTAATATTTACCATACCACAATTTGTTTGATAAGTAAACAAATTAAAATAAAGAATGTTCCAGGACACATTTTTCACAATTTTCAGTAAACTAAAAAATATCTTGACGAAAGATACAACAAGTGATACAGTGTGATTAGTTTAGTAAATAAACAAATGAAACGAAAAAGAAACTGCACGGAAGATCCGTCAGAATAAACAGTGAAAGAAAATCAAGGAGGAATAAGATCATGATGAACATGCCGGAAGTAAAATTAGGTATCGTAGCCGTAAGCAGAGACTGCTTCCCGATCACCCTGTCCGAGTCAAGAAGAAAAGCAGTGGCAGCAGCTTATAAGGGAGAACTGTACGAATGTCCAACCGTAGTAGAGAGTGAGCTGGATATGCAGAAAGCCCTGAAAGAGGTGCAGGAAGCAGGATGTAATGCCCTGGTTGTCTATCTTGGGAACTTCGGTCCGGAGACCGCAGAGACTCTGCTGGTAAAATATTTTGACGGACCGTGTATGGTGGTTGCGGCAGCAGAAGAGCATGGAGACAATCTGGTACAGGGACGTGGAGATGCATATTGCGGTATGCTGAACGCAAGCTACAACCTGCAGCTTCGCAATCTGAAAGCATATATCCCGGAATATCCGGTAGGAACACCGGAAGAAGTCGCTGAGATGATGGAAGAGTTTGTTCCGATTGCAAGAGCCGTTGTTGGTCTGAAAGATCTGAAAATTATCACTTTCGGTCCGCGTCCGCAGGACTTTATGGCTTGTAATGCACCGATCAAACAGCTGTTCAACCTGGGTGTGGAGATCGAAGAAAACTCCGAACTGGATCTGTTCGAAGCATTTCACAAACATGACGGAGACGAAAGAATCCCGGCAGTGGTTGCAGATATGGAAAAAGAACTGGGGGATGGAAACAACAAACCAACCATTCTTCCAAAATTGGCACAGTATGAACTGACTCTCCTTGACTGGATCGAAGCACACAAAGGATCCAGAAAATACGTTGCCATCGCAGGAAAATGCTGGCCGGCGTTCCAGACGCAGTTCGGTTTTGTTCCGTGCTATGTGAACAGCCGTCTGACCGGAAGAGGCATCCCGGTATCCTGTGAGGTGGATATCTATGGCGCACTGAGTGAATTTATCGGAACAATGGTAAGTAACGATGCTGTAACCCTGCTGGATATCAACAATACCGTACCTGCAGATATGTATGAAAGTGAAATCAAAGGAAAATATAATTATACACACAAAGATACATTTATGGGATTTCACTGTGGTAATACCACAACCGGAAAACTGACTTCCTGCTCCATGAAATATCAGCTGATCATGGCAAGATCCCTTCCGGAAGAAGTGACGCAGGGAACACTGGAAGGAGATATCGTACCTGGAGATATTACATTCTTCCGTCTGCAGAGTACGGCTGACGGAAAACTGCGCGCTTATGTGGCAAACGGTGAAGTACTTCCGGTTGCTACCCGTTCCTTCGGTGGCATCGGTATCTTCGCGATTCCGGAGATGGGAAGATTCTATCGTCATGAGCTGATCGAAAAAGGCTATCCACATCACGGAGCCGTTGCATTCGGGCACTATGGAAAAGCACTGTTTGAAGTATTCAAATACATCGGCGTAACACCGGATGAGATCGGATACAACCATCCGAAGGGAGACCGATATCCGACAGAAAATCCTTTTGCATAAAATAAAAATAGATCAGATACAGGAGGAAAAAATGAAATATTATATTGGCGTAGACCTTGGAACATCTGCAGTAAAACTTCTGCTGATGGATCAGGAAGGACAGGTTGTCAATATCGTATCCAGAGAATATCCACTGTCGTTCCCGCATCCGGGCTGGTCAGAACAGAATCCGGAAGACTGGTGGGAACAGTCGAAAGAAGGAATCCGTGAACTGATCAGCAAGATCGACGCGGCAGAGGTGGCAGGTATCAGTTTTGGCGGACAGATGCATGGACTGGTTATTCTGGATGAGAAGGATCAGGTGATCCGCCCGGCGATTCTGTGGAACGACGGGCGAACCACAAAAGAAACCGATTATCTGAATCAGGTGATCGGAAAAGAAAAACTGTCTGAATATACGGCGAATATCGCATTTGCCGGATTTACCGCACCGAAGCTTCTGTGGGTAAAGGAAAATGAGCCGGAAAATTTTGCGAAGATTTGTAAAATTATGCTTCCGAAAGACTATCTGGCATACTGTCTGACCGGTGTACATTGTTGTGATTACTCCGATGCATCCGGTATGCTTCTGCTGGATGTGAAAAATAAATGCTGGTCAGAACAGATGATGGAAATCTGTGGCGTCAGCAGGGAACAGATGCCGGAACTTTTTGAAAGTTATGAAAAAGTGGGCACATTAAAACCGGAGGTAGCAAAAGAGCTGGGACTGCCGGAAACCTGTCTGGTGGCAGCTGGTGCCGGGGATAATGCTGCGGCAGCAGTGGGAACCGGTACAGTGGGAGATGGTCAGTGTAATGTGTCTCTGGGAACCAGCGGAACAATTTTTATTTCCAGTGAGAATTTCGGTGTGGATCCACACAATGCCCTGCATGCATTTGCCCATGCTGACGGACATTATCATCTGATGGGATGCATGCTGAGTGCGGCATCCTGCAATAAATGGTGGATGGATACCATTATTGGAACGAAAGATTACGAAAAAGAGCAGAAAGTGATAGAAAAGCTGGGAGAAAATCATGTATTCTTCTTACCGTATCTGATGGGAGAACGCTCTCCGCATAATGATCCGCAGGCGAGAGGAACCTTTATCGGCATGTCCATGGATACCACACGTGCGGATATGACACAGGCGGTTCTGGAAGGCGTGGCGTTTGCGATCCGTGATTCTTTTGAGATAGCAAAATCTCTGGGGATTCATATCGAGAGAACCAGGATTTGTGGCGGTGGAGCGAAGAGTCCACTGTGGAGGAAGATCATTGCCAATGTACTGAATATCAAAGTGGACCGGATCGCTTCCGAGGAAGGGCCTGCCCTTGGCGGTGCGATGCTTGCTGCAGTTGCGGATGGAACCTTTGCATCGGTGGAAGAGGCGGCTGCAAGGATCGTGAAAGTGGTGGAAACCGTAGAACCGGATCCGGAGATCGCAGAAAAATACGAGACACAGTATCGGAAATTTGTGCAGATCTATCCGACGGTGAAAGCGTTATTCCCGAAGCTTTCCTAGAGCGTGTCTGAAAAAGGCTTTTCGTGAGTTGGGGGCTTGCAGATTGCGGAAATGATTTTTCAGACATGCTCTAGATACAGAATAATACAGATAAAAGATTTCCGGAAAAATAAAAACAGACGACAGAACAGACATGACTCTTCCGGACAAAGATACAAACGAATGTACAGACAATAAAGTAATGGGAAAACGGGCAGGAAACTAGTTTCAGATAGTATTCCTGCCTGCTTTTACATTTGTGCTTTATACAGAAAACATATATAACAGAGATAACTGTGAAGGTGTGGAGCAGTTATTGATAAGAGTAATTATATACACATGGAGGTTTTTACAAATGAAATACGATTTTACAACAATCATGGATCGTCACGGTATGGATGCGATTGCGGTAGATGGTCTCAGTGAAGACGGACAGGGAAGTCCGGCGAAACCAAAAGAGGGATTTGATATTATTCCGATGTGGGTGGCGGATATGAATTTTGCGACAGTACCGACTGTACAGGAGGCAATTGCGGAGAGAGTAAAGCACCCGGCATTTGGATATTTTGATCCGCGGGAAGAGTATTTTCAGGAGATTATCGACTGGCAGACGAAACGAAACGGTGTAGAGGGACTGACTGCGGAGGCAATCGGGTATGAAAATGGTGTACTCGGCGGTGTTCTGTCTACATTACAGGCATTTGCAAGTCCGGGGGATGCAGTGCTTCTGCATAGCCCGACTTATATCGGATTTACCGGATGCATCGGAAATTATGGATATAAGATGGTTCACAGTCCGCTGAAAAAAGATGCGGAAGGAATCTGGAGGATGGATTATGAAGATATGGATGCGAAGATCAAAGAGCATCATATCCATGTGGCAGTCTTCTGTAATCCCCATAACCCGTGTGGACGGGTATGGGAACGCTGGGAGATTGAAAAAGCGATGGAAGTATACAAGGCCAATGACTGCGTGGTTATCTCCGATGAGATCTGGTCGGATCTGATCCTGGAAGGATATCATCATACGCCGGCACAGTCTGTCAGCGAGGATGCGAGAAACCGCACCGTGGCGATGTATGCGCCGAGCAAAACCTTTAACCTGGCAGGCCTGGTGGGAAGTTATCATATCATTTACAATTCCTATCTTCGTGACCGGGTGATGGCAGCCAGCAGTAAATCACACTATAATGCGATGAATGTACTTTCCATGTATGCACTGATCGGTGCATATAAACCGGAAGGCTATGAGTGGGTGGATGAACTGTGCCGGGTACTGAGCGGAAATGTTTCCTATGCCTGCGATTTCATCAAAGAACACTTTCCCGGTGTCACATTAAGCCGCCCGCAGGGAACCTATATGCTGTTCCTGGACTGTGAAGAATGGTGTAAGACACATGGAAAAACCATCGACGAGGTCCTCAAAGCCGGTTGGGATGTAGGTGTGGCATGGCAGGACGGTCGCCCGTTCTTTGCCCCGTACGGCATCCGCGTAAACCTGGCACTGCCACTCAGCAGAGTGCAGGAAGCTTTTGAACGGCTGAAAAAATATGTGTTTGTGGAAGAAAAATAAAATACCTTTTGCCTCCAACATCATAAAATGACGATGTCAAGAAAAAGTACTTGACACCCATAAAAGATTGTTGTATGATGTCCAAGGTGATGCACATGGATAAGCTTGCGAGACAGGCATTGTTATATGATTTCTATGGCGAACTGCTGACGGAGCATCAGCAGAATGTTTACGAAGATGTTGTGTTGAATGATTATTCGCTCAGCGAGGTGGCGCAGGATCAGGGAATCAGCCGGCAGGGGGTTCATGATCTGGTGAAGCGCAGTACCAGAATACTGGAAGAATATGAAGAAAAACTGCATCTGGTAGAAAAGTTCGTAGCGGTCCGCGAGAAGGTACATGAGATTCACGGACTGACACAACACTATGAGGAAAAAGATCTGAATCAGGTGATGAACCGGATCGAGACTTTATCCCACAGCATATTAGAGGAGTTATAATACATGGCATTTGAAAGTTTAACTGAAAAACTGCAGAATGTATTCAAAAACCTGAGAAGCAAAGGCCGTCTGACCGAGGCAGATGTAAAGGTAGCATTAAAAGAAGTTAAGATGGCACTTCTGGAAGCAGATGTCAGTTTTAAAGTGGTAAAACAGTTTATCAAAGCGGTACAGGAACGTGCGATCGGTCAGGATGTGATGAACGGACTGAATCCGGGGCAGATGGTGATCAAAATCGTAAACGATGAACTGGTATCTCTGATGGGAAGTGAGACCACGGAGATCGCGTTGCGCCCGGCAGGAGAGATTACTGTTATCATGATGGCAGGTCTTCAGGGTGCAGGTAAGACAACAACCACAGCAAAGATCGCCGGAAAGCTGAAAGCAAAAGGCAGAAAGCCATTGCTTGTAGCCTGTGATGTTTATCGTCCGGCAGCAATCACACAGCTGCAGATCAACGGTGAAAAACAGGGTGTGGAAGTTTTCTCGATGGGAGATAAACAGAACCCGGTAAACATCGCCAAAGCAGCGATTGAACATGCAAAGAATCAGAACTTTAACGTTGTGATCCTCGATACCGCCGGTCGTCTTCATGTGGATGAAGATATGATGCAGGAACTGATCCGGATCAAAGAAGAAGTCAACGTGGATCAGACCATTCTGGTAGTTGACGCGATGACCGGTCAGGATGCAGTCAATGTGGCAGAGTCCTTCAATCAGAAGGTGGGCATTGACGGCGTGATCTTAACAAAGATGGATGGTGATACCCGAGGCGGTGCGGCACTTTCTATCAAAGCAATCAGTGGAAAACCGATTCTGTATGTAGGTATGGGAGAGAAACTTTCCGATCTCGAACAGTTCTACCCGGATCGTATGGCTTCCCGTATCCTGGGAATGGGCGATGTGATGAGCCTGATTGAAAAAGCTCAGCAGAACATCGACGAGGACAAAGCCCGCGAGATGGAACAGAAGATCAAGAAAGCAACCTTTGGCTTTGACGATTATCTGGAGAGCATGAACCAGATGAAGAACATGGGCGGTATTTCCAGTGTATTGAACATGCTTCCCGGACTGGGAAACAAAGCAAAAGACATCGAGGGTATGATCGATGAGAAAGACATGGCGAGAAAAGAAGCCATCATCCTTTCCATGACTCCGAAAGAAAGAGCCAACCCGGATCTTTTGAACCCGTCCAGAAAGAAACGAATCGCTCAGGGCGCAGGTGTAGATATTGCGGAAGTCAACCGGATGGTCAAACAGTTTGATCAGACCAGAAAGATGATGAAACAGATGCCTGGCATGCTGGGTGGTAAAAGCGGTAAAAGAGGCGGCTTTAAGCTTCCCTTTTAAATAAACAAATAAAACTATAATAAACAAGGATAACCTTAAGGAGGAAATTAAAATGGCAGTAAAAATCAGACTGAGAAGAATGGGTCAGAAAAAAGCACCTTTCTATAGAATCATCGTTGCAGATTCCAGATCCCCAAGAGACGGAAGATTCATCGAAGAGATCGGAACATACGATCCTACCTGTGATCCGAGCGTATACAAAGTAGACGAAGAAGCAGCTAAAAAATGGCTGGCAAACGGTGCTCAGCCTACAGAAGTTGTAAGCAAAATCTTCAAATTAGCCGGTATCGAAAAATAATGCAGGACCGCCAGGGGCTGCTGAATTATGTTGTTGCTGTTCATGATTTGCTCTGAACAGTAATATCGTTTTTGCCTGATGCATTTCTCTGAGATGGAAATGCTCTGACAAATACGTGGAGGTGCGTGATGAAAGATTTAGTAGAAGTAATTGCAAAATCCCTCGTAGACCATCCGGAAGAAGTGGTAGTAAACCAGACTGAAGAGAGCAATGCGATTTTAGTAGAATTGAAGGTGGCACCTTCCGATATGGGCAAGGTGATTGGCCGTCAGGGACGCATCGCAAAGGCAATCCGAACTGTGGTAAAAGCTGCTTCCTCTAAATGTGATAAGAAGGTTGTAGTTGAAATTCTGCAATAGCTGAAAATATGAGGATATAGCCAATGGCTATATCCTTTTTCATTCATTTCCGCGGGTAATATATATCGTTGGAAACAGGAAACAAAGAGGAGTAGAGATATGGAACAATTGCTGCAGGTTGGAGTAATCTCCAGCACTCACGGGATCCGGGGAGAAGTAAAAGTATTTCCTACTACAGACGATCCAGATCGGTTCAGAAAATTAAAACAGGTGATCCTGGATACCGGAAGAGAACAGAAAGGTCTGGAAATCGAAGGGGTAAAATTTTTCAAACAGTTTGTGATTCTGAAATTTAAAGGCATTGATAATATCAATGACATTGAAAAGTATAAAGGGAAGAGCCTGTATGTGACCAGAGAACATGCAGTGAAATTAAAAAAAGATGAGTATTTTATTGCAGATCTGATTGATATGCAGGTAGAACTTGAGGATGGTACAGCATTTGGTGTTCTGACAGATGTGATGCAGACAGGGGCAAATGATGTGTATTGTATCCGGACAGAAGAACATGGAGAGGTTCTGATCCCGGCAATCAAAGACTGCATCCTTGATGTGGATGTGGAAGCAGGAAAAATGAAAATTCATCTGTTGGATGGTCTGATCTGACCGTTTTTTGACGGGACAGATTCAGACAGGTATCCATGTTGATAAAAAGCAGCTGTGCAAACGGCTGTATGATTACAGGAAGGAAAGAGTATGCATTATCATGTACTTACATTGTTTCCCGAGATGATCGAACAGGGTATGGGAACCAGTATTATGGGCCGGGCTATGGAGCAGGGACTGATCCGGCTGACTGCAACGAACATCCGGGATTTTTCAACCAATAAACATATGAAAGTGGACGACTATCCATATGGCGGAGGAGCCGGCATGGTGATGCAGGCGGAACCTGTCTACGGAGCATGGAAACAGGTGACCGAATCCATCGGATACAAACCACGTGTGATCTATCTGACACCGCAGGGAAAAGTATTTCAGCAGTCGATGGTGGAAGATTTTGCCAGAGAACAGGATCTTGTATTCTTGTGTGGACACTATGAAGGTATAGATGAGCGTGTGCTGGAAGAAGTGGTAACAGATTATGTGTCCATCGGTGATTATGTACTGACAGGCGGGGAACTTCCGGCACTGGTAATGATGGATGCAATTTCCCGTTTTGTGCCGGGAGTGTTGAACAATGAAGAATCCGCGGAATTTGATTCCTTCCATGACAATCTTCTGGAATATCCGCAGTACAGCCGTCCGGCAGAATGGATGGGGAAAAAAGTACCGGATGTGCTGCTTTCCGGTCATCATGCGAATATTGAAAAGTGGAGGAGAGAGCAGTCTATCCTGCGAACTCTTCAGAACCGTCCGGAACTTCTGGAAGATGCAGTACTGAGTAAAAAAGAAAAACAGTATCTGGAACAGCTGCGGAGAAATATGGCACAAGAGGATCCATCCCCCTGTGAAAAATAAAAAATCTGGTATTAGAGAAAATTCTTCTCACATATACTGAGTAGTAGTATAGGTGAGGAGGATTTTTCTATATGGAGCCATTTGCTGTCTACAAAGATATACAAGCCCGTACGAAGGGCCAATTCCTTCTGGGGGTGGTAGGACCGGTCCGGACGGGCAAATCCACATTTATCCGGCGGTTCATGGAACTTCTGGCACTTCCGGGAATGGAAGAACAGGATGCTGCAGAGGTGCGGGATCAGCTGCCGGTTTCCGGTTCAGGAAAAACAATTACAACAGTGGAACCCAAATTTATTCCCAGGGAAGCGGTGAATGTAAATCTGGGAGAAGAGATTCCGGTGAAGATCCGACTGATCGACTGCGTGGGATTTATGGTGCCTGAAGCTACAGGGGATATGGAGCAGGAAAAAGAACGAATGGTAAAAACCCCCTGGTATGAACAGGAGATTCCGTTTCATCAGGCGGCAGAGATTGGAACCAGAAAAGTGATCCAGGAACATTCTACCATCGGTCTCGTAGTAACCTGCGACGGTTCCTTCGGTGATATTCCGCGTAAAAATTTTGTGGATGGAGAAGAAAAGACAGTACAGGAACTCAAAAAACAGGGGAAACCATTTTTGATTCTTGTGAATTCGAAAAAGCCGTACGGGGAAGAGGCACAGAAGCTGGTAAGAGAACTGGAAGAAAAATATCAGGCAGCGGTACTCGGGGTAAACTGTGAACAACTTCGAAAAGAAGATGTGCTCCGGATCCTGGAAAAGATTCTTTATGAATTTCCGGTGCGTCAGATCGAATATTACATACCAAAATGGGTGGAACTGCTTCCGGTCACCCATTATCTGAAAGAAGATCTGTTGAAACAGATGAAAGAGAAGATGGGAACCATGGAATATATCCGTGATATCCGGCAGGAAAATCTGGAGATGGACAGTAACTATGTCAAATCAGTCACACTGGAAGAAATCAACCTTTCCAACGGCGTGGTAAAAGTCCGTATTCAGATCGAAGACCCCTATTATTATCAGGTGATGAGTGAGATGACCGGTGTGACGATAGAGAGCGAGTATCAGCTGATCCATACGCTGAAAGAGCTGGCGCAGATGAAACAGGAATATACAAAAGTCCAGCAGGCCATCGAATCCGTACGTGGAACAGGTTATGGTGTGGTGATCCCCGAGAAAAATGAGATCACACTGGAAGAACCGGTTGTGATCCGTCAGGGAAACAAATACGGTGTTAAGATCAAGTCGGTCAGTCCGTCCATCCATATGATCAAAGCGAATATTGAGACGGAGATTGCACCGATTGTAGGAAGCGAGGAACAGGCGCACGATCTGATCACATTCATCAAAGAAAATGAAAAAAATACCGATGATGGTATGTGGGAGACCAATATTTTCGGAAAATCCATCGAACAGCTGGTAGAAGACGGCATCCGTACCAAGATTGCTCAGATCAGTGAAGAAAGTCAGGTGAAGCTGCAGGATACGATGCAAAAGATTGTCAATGACAGCAAGGGCGGGTTGATCTGTATAATTATCTGAAAAAAGTGCTGAGGAAAATGCAAAGAAATTGACAAAGATTTGTAACAAAGTTATAATAAAAGCTGTGGCAAAGAAACCAGTACATTGTTTCTTGTATAATCGAGAAGAGTGCAATGCTTCAGACATAGAAGAAAATACAATAGAAGGAAATACATATGAAGAAAAAATACGTAAGCAGATTACTGGCAGGATGCCTTACAGTTACCATGCTGACACCGACCGGGGCACTGGCAAGTGTTCCGCAGCCGGTAGTGACACAGGAAGCATCCCAGGAGGCCGGGCAGGAGAACGAAACAGAAAACAAAGAACAGGCAGAGGAATATGCAGCAGAGGTACAGACAGACGAAACCGAAGCAGCAGAAAACAGAACAGCTGCAGATAAGAGCAGAGAACAGACAGAACCGCAGACAGCACAGACCGGCGAACAGGCAGAACCGCAGACGACACAGACCGGCGAACAGGCGGTTTCAGAGGCAGAACCTCAGGCACAGGTACAGCCACGGGCTGTAGTGGATGTCAATCAGTGGATCCGGAATGGAAACCGCTGGTGGTACCGTCATGCAGACGGAAGCTATACCAGCAATGGATGGGAAGTGATCAACGGAGCCTGGTATTACTTTGACGGAGCCGGCTGGATGGTAACCGGCTGGTTAAAACGCCCGAGCGGCTGGTATTATCTGACAGGAAGCGGAGCGATGGCAACGGGCTGGATCCAGCTGGGAAGTACCTGGTATTATCTGAATGAAAGTGGAACGATGCTGGCAGATACCTGGATCGGAAACAATTATGTAGACGGAAGCGGAGCCTGGATCCCGGGGAAAGTAAAAGCACAGGCCGGCTGGATACAGAGCGGAAGCCGCTGGTGGTATCGTCATGCAGACGGAAGCTATACCAGAAATAACTGGGAAATGATCAACGGAAGCTGGTATTATTTTGACGGAGCCGGCTGGATGGTAACCGGCTGGCTGAAGCTTGGAAACAACTGGTACTATCTGAATCCGGGTAATGGAGCTATGGTAACCGGCTGGTTACAGCTGGGAAGCACCTGGTATTACATGAATGGAAGCGGAGCCATGGAGACAGACACCTGGATCGGAAACAGCTATGTGGATGCCAATGGTGTATGGGATCAGTCAAAAACAAAGGCGCAGGCTTACTGGGTACTGAACGGAGACCGCTGGATGCTGGTACAGGAAGATGGCACCTATGCAAAGAAATGCTGGAAGACTGTAGGCGGAAAAGAATATTACTTAGACGAGAATGGTTATATGGTAACCGGTTGGCTGAAGCAGGGAAGCACCTGGTATTATCTGAAACCGACCGCAAAGAACAGTGCAGAAAAAGTAGGTGAGAAAGCCTATAATTACTGGGTGGGAAATGCCGGAGTTGGCAGCTACTACATAGATAAGTACGGAAGAATGGTGGCTGACAAGGATTACAGTCTGGAAAGATATCTGTACACCTTTGATGCCAGCGGAGTATGTACTGCTAGGGAACCTCGTTATCTGAAAGTGCCAGATAAGAATGGGCATGAATATTATGTAGAGAAAAAATATTATCTTTCCGATCCTCAGGTGGGTGTGGATGT
>NZ_JALFPR010000008.1:0-18542 GCF_022785585.1 Oliverpabstia sp.
CCGTCTTCGTTCACATCTGCATCTTCACCTGATGCGGCATCATCTGTACCCGCCTCTGCTGTTTCTTCCTGTTTTGTATCATCTGTTGTTGCACTGTCATCGGCAGAACTTCCACTGCCACAACCAGTTAACATTCCTGCAACCATCGTTGCTGCCATCAGAGAAGCAATTAATTTTCTTTTCATTTTACATCCTCCCATTTTTTCATTATATAGTTTCCGTTTTCTATCTGGCCATGATAGTTCCAACAGCTCTGCTGTTTGTTTTATTTCAGTATCCGGTTTTCTTTGTTGTTTTCACAGCATTTCTGTTTGTTTATCTATGATTATAGTCTATTTTTTCAGTTTGTCAACTGTTTTTTATACACTTTTACTGTTTTATTATTTTATTTAAACAGAAATACTGTTTATTTTATCTTTTTTCAAAGAAATAATATAATAATTTCTGTGAGATATTGTATTTTTATACAAATACCACTTTTCGGTTTTGTGCAAAACACCTTATCATTATTTCGCAAGCAAAAAAGAGCAGCACTGAACTTTTCCAGTACTGCTCTTTTCGTTTTAATATTCCATAGCCAGAATAATATCTTGATCATAATCTCCAAAGTGTTTTCCAAAGAGATTGAATCCTCCAACATATCTGGCATCTTCTTTATTTCCAATTCTAACCTTTACATACGGTTTTTCCATAACATTTAACATATCAATAGAAACATCGCTGATGTATTCACCATTCAGATACGTACCATCCTTACGCACTTCCCATGTTTTCAGCATACCATACTGTGTACTTCCTATCGGCCAGTCTGATGGCATAAGCCTTCCCCTTCTGGCTCCAAAATCTCCCGGACACGTCCAGGTTCCACAATCTATCCCATTGATCCACACCGTAATATCTGATTTCCAGTCTTCCCGGTATCCTGGAGCTTCCGAACACAGTTCCATTGAAATCGACAAACGATCAACCTTGCATTCACTGGGAACACCATTAGCAAACTTATATTCTACATATCCGGAAGAAGTCCATAAAAATCCTGCTCTTATTCTTTCTGGAAGATAAAAGGAAAATTCTCTATCATCTATTCCTATGCTTCCTTCTTCGCTATAAAGACCACAGGTTGGACTCACCTCACAGCTACTATATGCACCAACTGGCATCTCAGCACTAAAAACCTCTTTCACATCCAAATTTCTTTTTGTTGTATGTATAGTCAAAGCATCTACTTTACGTGTACATAGTTTTGTACTTCCACGGGTACCCGGCTGCTCTTCCATACGAACCAATCCTGCCTGTTCTAATATTTTCAAATGAAATGCCGTACTGGATGCCGGAATATCCAATTTTTTTGCTATCTCTCCGATAATCAAGCTGTCTCTATACAAAAGTTGAAGTATCTCTAAACGTACCGGAGAAGATAGTGCTTTTCCAAGATTGCACACCGCATCAACCTCGTCAATACGATACTCTTTAATTTTCGCCATCTTTCCCTCATTTTTCTTTTTCTATCTTCCTAACACCTTCGCCAGTTTCCGAATATATTCCGGGGTGGTTCCGCAACAGCCGCCTACGATTCCGGCACCGACTTCTACCAGGTGTTTGGTGTGTCTTGCAAAATCATCTGCATTCATATCGTAATGAGCTTCGCCTTTGTCATCGATAAACGGCATGCCTGCGTTTGGTTTCGCGATGATCGGAACAGTTGCCACTTCTTTCATGCTGGCAACTACTGCTTCCAGCTGATCCGGACCTACGGAACAGTTCAGTCCTACGGCAGCCGCTCCCATCTCCTGTAAAGTCAGAACTGCTTCCACGGCATTACCTCCGTACATTGCGCTCCCGTCTGCTTCCAGAGAAAGCGTACAGATCATCGGAAGATCGCAGACTGCCTGTGCTGCATCCAGTGCAACCACCGTCTCATCCACGCTCAACATGGTCTCTGCAACAAACAGATCCACTCCTGCATCCACCAGGGCTTTCATCTGTTCCTGATATGCCTCATACAGTTCATTATAAGTCAGGGTTCCTCTCGGCTCCATCAGCTGTCCGGTGGTGGTGATATCTCCCGCTACCAGAGCCCGGTTGCCGATTCCGTCTTTACAGATCTTTACCAGCTTTGTGTTCAGTTCGGCTACCCGATCCTGGAGATTAAAGTTTCTCAGGCTGATAGGATTGGCTGCGAATGTAGGAGCATAAACGATCTGGCTTCCGGCATCCACATAGGCACGCTGCAGTTCCTGTAAAACTGAAGGATTTTCAAGTACCCACTGCTCAGAAGATATGCCTACCGGCATACCTGCTTTTCTCAGGTTGGAACCGGTGGCTCCGTCCAGAATTACTACCCCTTTTGCTGTCAGTTCATCAAATTGCTGTCTTGTCATTGTTTTCTCCTTCCTCTGTATATCCAAAACACTATTTCAGTATTATCAGCTTTTTTATCTTCCCACGGACTTACAGAGGGAGCGTCCCATTACTGTTTCCGTTCACAGAACTCGATCCGTTCTTTATTCGGTCCTTCGATAATAAAGAAAGCCACACCCTTTTCCCAAAATGGAAGTTCTTCAATTCCATTCGACAACACTTTATATCCCTGCTCACAGATCCATGCATAAGCAGCCTGAATATCTGTGCAGTTTAAAGCGAAGTGATTGATTGCGCCTTCAATGCCGTTGCCACCTTCGGCGTAGGTCTCGATCATCAGGTTCCCCAGCTGCAAAAAAGTAACTTTTGCCTGGTTGGCAGGTACCTGATTCGTGTGCATGGTCTGAAATCCCAGACCTTCATAGAACCGGATCGTTGTTTCTATGTCTGATGTAGGAATTCCGATATGCTGGATTCCTGTTGTCCACTGTGTTACACTCATCCTCTGTATCCTCCGCTTTTTTCTCTGTACTATTATGATGATACCAGGGTTCCAAGTTCAGAAATCTTCCTGCAAGCAAGCTTGCGTCAGATTTCCAAACTTGGAACCTGACAAAAACATGAGTAAGCAGCCATTTTTCGAAGAAAAATGAGCGGATTACGAATGTTTTTGAGGATTGTGAGAGTACGAAGTACAGAACAATCCGGTATCAAAGGGGTCAAAATACTTTTTGACCCCAACATCATATTACTCAGCGCTGTCCTCTGCTGCTGTGTCTTCTGTTGTAGTGTCTTCACTGTTATCCTGTGAAGAGGTATCTTCTGTACTGTCCTGTGCGTCACTGGATTCTGTATCATCGCTGCTGTCGGCACTCTTGTATACAAAAGATACACTGTCAGTGACTGTGATCTGATCCCATACTTTATCTTTGACTTTAATCTTTTCTTCTTTTACCCAGTCTTCCAGTGTGCGGTCATACAGATCAGATTTTCTTTCTGAAATAACCGTCTTCTCTTTGTTTTCTGTCGCATCTTCGTCCAGCATCTTATCCAGACGTACCACATAATAACCGTCGTCGCCTTCGATCACACTGTCAGCAACTTCTCCGTCTTTCAGTTCCAGAGCTGCATCCTGTACCGCCTCATCCAGTGTATCATCGGTACTTCCCGCTGTGGTAAATGCCGGTGCTGTCGCACTTAAACTGTCATCTACCTCTTTTGCCAGTGCATCCATATCTGCGTTTGCCACGTCATCGGATGCTTTTACTTTATCAAGTACCTGCTGTGCCAGGTCTTTTTTCTGTGCTTTTTCTTCATCGGTCAGATCAATGGTATTACCGTCATCATCTTTTTCTGTTCCTTCTGTAGAAACTTTTACGATAGTGACTCTTGTCTGATCTTTTTCATTGGCGCTGACCTCGGTATCTACATCTACAGTCATCGGATCATGCATCTTGCTGCGGATCGTTACCAGTTCCAGATACGTAACGATGTCGTCTTCAGATACTGCCAGTTTTTTCAGGATCTTTTCATCGTTATCTTTGATAAATTCCGCTGCTGCTTCTTTGATCGCTTTTTCTTCATCATCCGTAATCGTAACGTCATAATCTGCCGCATGTGCTTTTAGTACATACAACTGATTAATTGTCGTCATGACGCCGTCTTTGGAGCTTTCCCCGACAGTTTTCCCGTCGTCTCCTTTCTGATCCCACACATTAGATGCAGAGCCGCTGACACCATACTGTGACATCAGCATATTATAATAACTCATGGTCTGCGCCTGCTGGTCTCTTATCATATAGCTTGCCAGACCCAATGTTACTTTTTCATCTCCTACAGTTGCTACGGTTTTTGTTCCATCAATTGCTTTTGAGCATCCGGACAGTGTACCTGCTGCAAGAGCAGCTGCCAGAATCCCACATGCTGCGGTTTTATTTAACTTTCTCATGTTTTCCTCCGTTACCCTTTTATGTACTCCGGGAGTACATTTATTCACTAATAGCATTTATTATAGACTATTTCCTCCTATGGGGCAACTTTTTTCCTTTTATTTCAATCTTTTTTCACAAGTGCTCATCTCTTGTTTTCCTGTTCTCAGGAATTTGCCTGCACTTATACCAGACACTGCATGACCGTCAGTAATTCAGTCGCCTTCTCCTGCATCGTCACTGCTTCCTTTGCCTTTCGGTTTCTCGGACGATACAGAAAATACGGATTTGTTTCGACTTTAAACTGCAGTTCTTCCGGATACTGATTCAGTATCTCCGGTATCTTCGCTGTGTCAATCTTCGCCCGCTCATACATGGTAAGTTTCAGGCTGTCATCAAGCTGCTTAACTTCGGTCAGATAGATCCGGTGAGCCATGGCTTTCAGGCTTGCCACTGCGAGGAGGTTCTGCACCATCTTCGGCGGTTCTCCAAAACGGTCCAGCAGTTCTTCCATCATATCCTCATACTCTTCCCGGTTCTCGATCGCCGCGATCCGTTTGTAAATATCCAGCTTCTGGTATTCATTCGGAATATATTTTTCCGGAATGTACGCATTGATCTGCAGGTCGATCGTCGTCTCGAAGTCTTCCTGTACTTCGATTCCTTTTGCTTCCTGTACGGCTTCATTCAGCATCTTACAGTAGAGATCGTATCCTACCGCTTCCATGTGACCGTGCTGTTCCGCTCCCAGAAGATTGCCCGCACCACGCAGTTCCAGATCACGCATGGCAACCTTGATCCCGCTTCCCAGTTCAGTGAATTCGCGGATCGCATGGAGGCGTTTTTCTGCGATTTCTTTTAACATCTTATTTCTCCGGTACATCAGAAAAGCGTATGCGGTCCGGTTGGATCGTCCTACCCTTCCTCTCAGCTGATACAACTGAGAAAGTCCCATCTGATCCGCATCATGGATGATCATGGTATTGGCATTCGAGATATCCAGCCCCGTCTCGATGATTGTTGTGGAGACCAAAACATCGATCTCTCCGTTAATAAATCCATACATGATCTTTTCCAGTTCACGCTCGCTCATCTGTCCGTGGGCAAATGCCACGCTCGCCTCCGGAACCAGTTTTCGGATCTGATTGGTGATCTCTTCAATGTTGTTGACACGATTGTATACATAATACACCTGACCACCGCGTGCCAGTTCCCGGCTGATCGCCTCCCGTACCATCTCATCGTTATATTCCATCACATAGGTCTGGATCGGTGTACGGTCCTGTGGAGCTTCTTCCAGAACACTCATATCCCGGATTCCGATCAGACTCATGTGAAGAGTTCGCGGAATCGGCGTCGCTGTCAGGGTCAGGACATCGATATTCTGTTTCATCTGCTTAATCTTTTCTTTGTGGGTAACACCAAAGCGCTGTTCCTCATCGATGATCAGCAGTCCCAGATCTTTAAACTGCACATCTTTGGACAACACCCGATGGGTGCCGATCAGAATATCCACCAGACCTTTTTTCAGATCCCCGATCGTCTTTTTTTGCTGGCTGGCGGTACGGAACCGGCACAGAAGGTCCACGCGCACCGGAAAATCCTTCATCCGCTGTACAAATGTATTGTAATGCTGCTGTGCAAGGATCGTGGTTGGAACCAGATAAACCACCTGTTTTCCCTCCTGGATCGCCTTAAATGCCACACGGATCGCAATCTCCGTCTTCCCGTAGCCCACATCTCCGCAGATCAGCCGATCCATGATCTTCGGGCTCTCCATATCCTGCTTTGCCGCCTCGATCGCCTGCAGCTGATCCTCCGTCTCTTCAAATGGAAACATCTCTTCAAATTCCCGCTGCCATACCGTATCCGGTCCATAGCGGAAACCGGCTTCCTGCTGTCTGGCTGCATACAGTGCCACCAGATCTTTTGCGATATTCTTTACAGCTCCGCGGACCTTCGTCTTGGTCTTCTTCCATTCCTGTCCGCCGAGTTTGTTTAACTTCGGTGTCTTTGCCGCATCAGAATCGGCATATTTTTGCAGGACATCCAGCTGGGTGGCGAGAATATACAGGTTACTTTTTCCTGCATACTCGATCTTGATATAGTCTTTCACCACACCATCCACTTCCATCTTCTCGATGCCGCGGTACACGCCCAGCCCGTGGTTTTCATGAACCACAAAGTCTCCTACGGAAAGCTCCGAAAAGCTCTGGATCTGCTTTCCGCTGTACTGGGATTTTTTCCGTTTTTTCTTCTTTTCTTTGCCGAAAATATCCGTCTCCGAGATCACCACGTATTTGACCATCGGATACTCGAAGCCACGGCTTACCCGTCCCCAGGTGACCTTGATCTGTCCCGGCTGGATCAGTTCTTCCGGATCCTCACTGTAAAAAGCTGACAGTTCCTGATCCTGCAGATCTTTTGCCAGTCTGGCCGCCCTTGTTCGCGAAGGAGATAACAACAGCATCCGGTAACCGGATTTTTTCCAACGCAACAGATCTTTTACCAGCATCTCAAAACTGTTGTTGTACGGGTTGACCGATTTTACAGTCAGCTGCATCTCCATAGTGAAGTTCCACCCGGTTCCCCGTGGCTCCATCGTGGACAATGACAGTGTATGCATCTGATGAAACCGATGCACTACTTCCTGATGGTTTCCGATCACTTCCATCTGTCCGGGCAGAAGATACCCCTTTTCCAAACGGTGAATCATACTCTCCCGAAATTCTTCTTCTGTTGTCTTTGCATGTTCTGTCAACCGGTTCGGCTCGTCGATCACAACCAGCGTGTTCTCCGGCAGATATTCCAATAACGATTCTGTTTTCTTATAAAAATACCGGACAAAACTTTCTGCTCCGGCAATATGCTCCATCTCTTCTAACTGGTCTTTTAATTCAGCGGCGATCTGGCGGACTCTCGCCCCTTCCTCTGTCTTCATCTCGTCCCGGAACTTCTTCTGACTCTTTTGCGCCTCTTTTTCAATGGCTTTGATGCCTTGTCGGATCGTCTCCTTATCCAGCACCACTTCCGTCGCCGGATAGATCGTAATCTCCTCCAGATTCTCGATCGAGCGCTGGCTTTCCGCATCAAAACTGCGGATGGAATCCACCTCATCTCCCCACAGTTCGATACGCCACGGATTATCCTCGGTCAGAGAAAATACATCCATGATTCCACCACGGATAGAAAACTGTCCCGGAACCTCTACCTGCGCCGCCCATTCATACCCGAGTTCCAACAGATGTCTTTTCATTCGATCCAGGTCAATCTCGCTGTCATTGCGAATCTTTATTACTTTTTCCTTCCACACGGCAAGCGGCACCAGACAGTCCAGGCAGCTGTCGATCGAAGTAACGATCGTCACTTCTTCCCGCTCCAGCAGTGCGCGAAGCACCTGGATCCGTTGTCTGGTAAGAAGATTACCATGGATATCTGCCTGATAAAAGATCAGATCCCTCGCCGGATAATACAGTACTTCCGGGTCATACAGACGAAAATCCTCATAAAATGCCTTGGCTTTCAGATCATTTTCCGCAACGATCAGTCGAAAAGGAAACTCCCGGAGAAGCCCATTGGTAAAATGAGCTTTCTGGGAGTCCAGGCATCCGGAAACCTGTACGATTCCCGGTTTCTTCAGTTGTCTTATGATCGCATCAAAATCGGCCAGTTCATATAATGGTTGTACGAATGCATCCATCGTTTTCCCTTTCTAGTTAAACTGATTCATCGCCTGATCCACTTCTCCCTGCACCATCAGTTCCACGGCGCCTGCCACGCGTTTCAGCGCGTCATCCACCAGTCCCCGGTCTTCTTTGGAAAAGTGTCCCAGCACATAATCCGCCAGATCCCAGCCCTTCGGCTTTTCTCCGACTCCAACTTTGACTCTCTGGAAGTTCTGGGTGCCCAGCTGTGCGATAATATTTTTGATCCCGTTATGGCCGCCCGCACTTCCTTTTTTCCGTATCCGGATCTTTCCCGGTTCCAGACTGATATCGTCATAGATCACGATCAGTTCTTCTTCCGGATCGATCTTATAATAGTCTACCAGGGCTCTCACTGATTCCCCGCTCAGGTTCATGTAGGTCAGCGGTTTCGCCAGGATCACTTTCTGACCCGCGATCACGCCCTTTCCGTACATTGCCTTATGTTGTTTTCCCGAAGAGGGTACGCGATACTCATCCACCAGAAGATCAACCGCGTCAAATCCCACGTTATGGCGGGTATTTTCATACTGTTTTCCCGGATTGCCCAGGCCTACGATCAGATACATAATGATAACTCCTTCATCAGCCGAAGTATACCAGCTCCTGCTCCGGTTTTTCTGCCGCTTCAATCTCTGTTGCGTACAATACCGGACCTCTGCCGTTGTATACTTCCATAAATTCGTCTTTAACTTTTGCAGTTACCGTTACCCAGCTGCCGATCCGCAGTCTCTTGGCTGCCGGATTCTTACAGATATAGCCGATAAACTGGGTATCGTCCGCACAGCAGGTCATCGCCATACGTCCAGGCACGAAAAATCCTGCGTTCAGCTCACGACTTTTCAACACCTGTCCTTTAAACCGAACCGTCTTATCCACATATTTTTTCAGGTTATCCATCATATCCACATACCAGATACCGTAATCGATATCTTCGATATCAATGATATCCGCGTTCATATCATACGGCATCTCATCCTGAAAAATATCGTCGATCTCGCCCTCTTCATTTTCAAATACCACTTCCGCTCTGGAATTGACAACTTTGACGCTGCGGCGGAAGTTTGCCAGCGGATGTTCATCCTGACAGCGGTTGAAAATTACCAGATCCGCGTTTCGGATCATCTCCATGAACAAGGATTTCATATTGTTCATATAGATCTGGAAGGTACTGGCATCCACGGTTACGATGTGCTGTGCCAGATCCCAGTAACGTGGCATATCGGTCTGATAGAACTTATCTACAGACCACAGCGGATTGTACTCTACCAGGACTCTGCCAGGCTGATGTTTTTTATTCAACATCTGCAGGGTATCCGCGTTAAAGTCTTCCGGATCTTCGATGATCTCGATCACCGTATTCATTTTTTTCAGGCTTTCCTCATCGTACTCCTCTTCTCCCTCTTCGCAGAGAATCAGAAGCGTTTTGTCCGGAATCTGAAAATAACTCTGATGAATGGTAAAATCCAGAAACTGGGTTTTACCACTCTCTAAAAATCCTGTAATTAAATATACGGGAACATCTCTCTTCATCATTACTCATTCACTCCAAAAATTTCAGCAATTTTGTCTTCTGCCATCTTGGAACCGATCACACAGATCTTACCTGTGATCTGTGGAGTACCGGTGCGTACCTCATACTCTTCCGGAACCATATCAAAGTAGATCCACTGTCCGTCTTTTCCGTCCACCATACCTTTAGCACGAAGGATCACACCAAGATCTTCTGCTTCTGACAGTTTCTTCAGTGCAGCTTCGATCTCTTCTTTTGTATATTTCTTAGCAGTCTCACGACCCCAGCTTGTAAATACTTCATCCGCATGGTGATGGTGGTGGTCATGTCCACATCCGCACTCGCCGTCATGATGATGTTCATGGTCATGATCATGTCCGCATCCGCACTCGCCGTCATGGTGATGATCATGATCGTGGTCATGTCCGCATCCGCACTCGTCATCGTGGTCGTGATGATGATGCTCATGGTCATGTCCGCACTCATCATCATGGTGATGATCATGATCGTGGTGTCCACCGCATACCGGGCAGAAATCTTCGTCTTCTTCTCTGCCCTGCTCCATAGCTTCCAGAATCTGTGCACCGTCCAGTTTTTCGATTGGAGTGGTGATGATCACTGCATCCTTGTTCACTTCGCGGATCAGAGCGACTGCTTTGGCTACTTTCTCTTCGGTAGCCTTCGGTGTATCGGTACGGCTCAGAATAATCGTTCTTGCATACTGTAACTGGTTCTCGAAGAACTCACCGAAGTTTCTCATATACATTTTACATTTGTTTACATCTGCTACCGTTGTATAGCTGTTCAGGCTGATCTCACAGTCCACATCCACACCTTTTACCGCTTTGATGACATCAGACAGTTTGCCCACACCTGACGGCTCGATGATGATACGATCCGGATGATACGTTGTAATCACTTCTTTCAGAGAAGTTCCGAAATCACCTACCAGAGAACAGCAGATACATCCGGAGTTCATCTCACGGATCTCGATACCGGAGTCTTTTAAAAATCCTCCGTCAATACCGATCTCTCCAAATTCATTTTCAATCAGCACTACCTGCTCGCCTTTTAAAGCTTCAGAAAGCAGTTTTTTAATCAGTGTTGTTTTTCCGGCTCCTAAAAATCCTGAAATAATGTCAATCTTTGTCATGTTTTTTACCTCCTGAAAAACGCCCAAAAAGGGCTGTTTTAGAGAAAACAGCCCTGAATTTTTGTCTGCATATCCCGGACTTTCGACAGTTCCCTGCCCTAGAGCGTGTCTGAAAAATCATTTCCGCAATCTGCAAGCCCCACTTTGCGGTATATTTTACCCTCATTCGGTTGCCGTAGCCCGCTACGCCGCCCTCATTCGGATAAAATCTCCCACAAACTGGGACTCGCAGTTCACGAAAAGCCTTTTTCAAACACGCTCTAGAAACTCACAGGATATTTTTACCGAATAGTTACTCCTCTATACTTTTATCACGTTTTGTAAAAAAAGTAAAGCCCCCTTTGCCTTTGCGGTTTTATATAACTAACCGTTTTTTCATGCAAAAAGAGCTTTTTTGGTAACTATTCGGTAAGTAATATCCCGCGAGGTGTTTTGGCATGAATATGCCAAAATCCCGAGACATACAAGTCAAAATGCCATCACCGAAGGTGATTTTAAATGCATTTTGACTCGTAACTGTGAAGGTACTGAACAGTTACCTTTTTTGTATGTATTATCCGTGGATCATCAGATGCACGATCTCCCGGTCTGTCTCAAGCATACCTTCAGATGCCAGTTTACCAACACAGCGGATCGTATTTTCCACTCCTTTTTTTACGATACCGTCACCGCCGATAAACTGCTGTCCGTTCTTATACATAAAGTAACCAAGGATTCCCGCGTCTACAGAGGATGCGATCTTCGCTGCGCAGGATGCTTTCGCTCCGTCGCAGATCATACCTGATACAATGGCAAGACCGTTGACAATGGCATGCTCGCCCTCCTTCTTGCCGTCTCCGTACAGGTAGGCGATCCCTGCGCCACAGCCACATCCGGCTCCTACTGCACCGCAGTATGCGGAAAGTCTGCCGATTCCTTCTTTGATATGGATCGTTGCCAAATTTGAGATCACCAGAGCCCGGTACATCGTCTCTTCCGATACCTGCAGTTCTTTTGCAAAAACCACGATCGGGACAGAAGCTGTGATTCCCTGGTTGCCGCTTCCGGAATTGATCACTACCGGAAGTTCACAGCCGTTCATTCTTGCATCGGAACCGGCAGCCGCCATGGCTTTGGCGCGCACCTTGACATCCTGATCGCCGTAAGTGGCCAACAGGACCTTTCCGATATTGGCTCCATAATTACCACAGAGCCCTTCCTCGGCGATCGCCATGTTGTAACGAACCTGACGTTCCAGTACTTCACGGACATCTGCAAGGTCCACTTCCTTTGCAAATGCAAAGATTTTTTCTATGGTAAGCGTCGATTTGTCTGCCAGTGCGGATTCTTCTTTTCCGGTAATCTCTTTTGCCAGAAGAATCTCCCCGTTTCTGGACACATGCACCAGATTCGTGTGGAAATCGGTGATCCGTACACTCGCTCTATCTTCTCCGTGATATAAAGTAATCTGAATATCAAAGATCAGATCAGAGGATGCCTCACAGACACTGCACGGAACTTCCTTCAGGAAGGTTCCCATTACTTCGATGTCTTCCTGTTCCACATGGGAGATGACCTCCAGTTCCTTCGCAGCATCTCCTGCCACGATTCCGGCAGCTGCGGCGGCTTCGATTCCACGCAGTCCACCGGTATGTGGAACAACCACGCTTTTTACATTTTTTATAATATTTCGGCTGACCGCAACCTCCACCCGCTCTGGAAGGGCTCCCAGTGTCTTTCTGGCAACAGCTCCCGCATAAGCGATGGCGATAGGCTCGGTACATCCCATCGCCGGCACCAGTTCATCTTTCAGGATCTGGACATAAGTTCGGTAATATTCTTTTGAAAGCATATTTCTATCTGTTCCTCACTCTTTTTATTTTTTCCAGCATGCCACCATATGGCCCGGTGTTCTCTCTTCCAGTTCCGGTTCCTGCTGTCTGCACTGATCGGTCGCGTAAGGACAGCGTGTATGGAAACGACAGCCGGACGGAACATGCAACGGACTCGGAAGATCTCCCTCGATGCCGCAGTGTTCCAGACTGAGTGCCCGCTTGGGATCTGCGATCGGAATGGAGGCCAGCAATGCCCGGGTGTATGGGTGGCATGGATTGTCATACACTTCATCGCTTTCTCCGCTCTCCACAATCTTACCAAGGTACATCACACCAATCCTGTCGGAGATATGGCGCACCATGGACAGATCATGTGCCACAAACAGGTAAGTCAGTCCCAGTTCCTGCTGCAGATCTTCCAGCACGTTGACAACCTGTGCCTGGATCGATACGTCCAGTGCGGAGATCGGCTCATCGCAGAGCAGGAATTCCGGATTGACGGATAAGGCTCTTGCGATACCGATACGCTGACGCTGTCCGCCGGAAAACTCATAGGCATATTTTTCCATATCGTCTGCCTTCATACCTACTTTTTCAAGAAGGCTTACGATCCGCTCATCCATCTCTTTTTCCGGAAGTTTTTCAAAGACAGATATCGGTTCAGCCATGATTTCTCTTACATTCTGATGGGGATCCAACGCAGAATAAGGATCCTGAAAAATAATCTGCATTCTCTTATGATATGCAAGGAGTTCTTTACCTTTTGTCTTTGTGATGTCGTAACCGTCGTAGGTTAAGATTCCATCGGTCGGCTCATACATACGGATCAGAGTACGTCCCAGTGTGGACTTTCCACAACCGGACTCTCCCACCAGACCAAAGGTTTCTCCTTTTTTAATAGAAAGGTTCACGCGGTCCACCGCCCGTACTTCCTGTACCAGTTTTCCGAAGAAATTTTTGACCGGGAAATACTTGGACAGATTCTTCGCTTCCAGAAGATATTGTTCTTTTGTTTCCATATTATTTCTCCTCTTCTTTCTTCTCTTTCTCGTCCAGTTCTTCTTTTGTGAAGATACATCTGGAGGACTGGGTATCGGAATATGCCCGCATGGACGGGATCCCTTTCTTACATTCCTCACATGCAAACCGGCAGCGGGTCACAAATGGACATCCCGCCGGCGGATTCGCCAGAGACGGTGCCATACCCGGGATCGGTTCGAGGCGTTCCCGACATCCGCTCTCACATTTTGGAATCGCATGAAGCAGTGCTCTCGTGTACGGATGGGTCGGATGTTCGAAGATCTCTTCTGTGGTTCCCTCTTCCATGATCAGACCCCCGTACATCACTTCGATCCGTTTCGCCAGAGAAGCTACCACCCCGAGATCGTGGGTGATCAGAATAATATTCATCTGCTCATTTTCATTTAACTGTTTGAGAAGCTGCAGAATCTGCGCCTGGATGGTTACATCCAGTGCGGTTGTCGGTTCATCGGCGATCAGCAGCCGCGGCTGGCAACACAGTGCCATTGCGATCATGACACGCTGTCTCATACCACCGGAAAATTCATGGGGATACTGATCCATCCGGCTTTCTGCCGACGGGATTCCTACCTTTCCCAGCATATCGATGGCTACTTTTCTTGCTTCTGCCTTGCTCAGGTTCTGATGACGTCGGAGTACCTCGATCATATGATACCCGATCTTTTTCAGCGGATTCAGGGCAGTCATCGGATCCTGAAAGATCATTGCCATATCTTTTCCACGCATTTTCCGTTTTTCTTTTTCAGACATGGACAGCAGATCCTTCTGCAGCAGTTCCAGATGATCTGCCTGCACATCTGCATTTTCTCCGAGAAGTCCCATGACCGACTTCATAGTTACACTTTTCCCACTTCCGGACTCTCCTACAATAGCCAGAATATCTCCTTCATCCACATGGAGGGAGACACCGCGCACCGCCTGAATCTTCTGTTTGTGACTCTCAAACGTAGTGGTCAGATTGTCTATGGTTAATACTCTGTTTTCTTTCATCTCCACTCCTCCTATTTGCCTGCGTCCATGACACGGGGATCTACATAGATCCGAAGCAGATTGCCCAGTTTGTTGAACGCAAAGATGGTCAGCATGATCAAAAGACCGGGGATGATCGCCATGTAAACGGCATTCTGCAGGTTACTCTGCGCACTCTGCAGTAATTTTCCCCAGGAAGACAGCGGTTCCTGAATACCTATCCCTAAGAAACTCAGGGATGACTCTGTCATGATCGCATTGGAGATACTGGTGGTCGCTGCGATGATGATCGTCGGCAGTACCGAAGGAATCAGATGACGGAGTACCATTTTAAATAACGGCACGCCGGCAAAGTCCGCATAGAGGACGTACTCCCTCTCTTTGACGGACATAACCTCCGCACGCACCAGGCGGGCAATTTCCATCCAGGAGAAGAATCCGATCACGATAATAATGGACACCAGTCCCTGTTTGAAGAAAATACTGATAACTGTAACCAGAATCAGCCACGGAATGGACTGCAGAATGTCAACGATCCGCATCAGGATACCATCTATGATACCGCCGAGATAACCGGCAAGGATCCCAACAGTGACACCGATGGTCACACTCATCAGCATGGCAAGCACGCCGACCAGCAGGGACACACGGCCTCCGTAGATAACACGTGCCAGATAATCACGACCCACTTCATCGGTTCCGAAAATATGGGCACTGCTTGGTGCCTCTAACATATGAGCGACATCGGTTTTATTCGGTTCCAGCGGGAGTACCGGAGCCAGTAAGGATAATATCAGGATCAGTGCAAGGAAGATAATAGAAAATATTGCGATTTTGTCGTGTTTTAATGCCTCCCAGACATTTTCCAGACGTTTTTTTTGAGAATGATTCATTGCCATACGATTACCCCATCTTTCTGATACGCGGATCTGTCACGCAGTATAAAATATCGGACAGCAGGTTTCCCAGGACTACCAGTGTGGAAGACAATATCAAAACGATCATAACAATCGGATAGTCCATACCCTGTACCGCCTTGATAAAATACGGTCCGATACCCGGCCAGCTGAATACGGTTTCCGTGATAACCGCACCTGTTACCAGCGTTGGCAATGCCATACCCAGTTTTGTGATAACCGGAAGCAGTACGTTCTTACAGACATGTTTGAACATGATCTCTGCTTTGGAAGCGCCAAATGCCTTCTGTACCATAACATAATCCTCGGAGTACTGTGTGATCGTGGAAGAACGCACATAACGCACATTGTCCGGGATAAATGCCAGTGTCAGCACCATATACGGTGTGATAAAATGCAGCAGGAAATCAGACAAAGTATTCACGCCTACCGTATGCATCCCAAGGATCGGAAAGATCCGCAGTTTATAGCCGAACAGATAGATAAAGAGCATCGCTACCCAGAAAGTCGGCATCGCGATCCACAGGGAACAGATCCCGTCGATCAGTTTGTCCAGCCATTTGTTTTTGTGAGAACCGGCCACCAGACCCAGCACGATTGAGATCACATAGGCCGTCAGATAAGACGGCAGCACCAGCTTGATCGTGTTCGGGATTCTTGTCGCCAGCTCATCGAAAATATTCGTTTTTGTCACGATAGAATAGCCGAAGTTTCCATTCAGGATTCCTTCCAGCCAGCGGATATACTGCACATAGACCGGCTGATCATAGCCGTATTTTTCACGGATCATCTGTACCATCTCCGGAGACATCTTTGGAGTTGTCATGGCATCAATTGCATCATACGGTGCCAGATGAATCAGAGAAAAACACAGGATCGTAATCACAATGATCAGTGGGATCGCAGTAAGAATACGTTTGAAAATATACTTTGCCATACCTTTTTCTCCTTTTGTTTTTTATTCTTAAGCCCAAAAAGCGGAACTCTTCGCCTGTTTCAGAAGAATTCCGCCCTCATTATAAATAGTGTCTAATCTTTGATGATTACTTATTCAGAAATTTTCAGACTGGAAGTATCCTCGAAGGTATATACCGGAACAAGTCCTGCATCTTCCACACCCTGGATTCTGTTGTTTACAACCAAGATCTTGTTGTTGGAAATGATCGGATAGAAAGCACCTGTATCCTGGACAGCTGCCTGCAGTTTTGCATAGGTTTCCTTTCTTGCAGACTCATCCAATTCAGAACGACCTTCCTCAAACAGCTGATCGATGGTATCGTATCCACTGTAGTGCATGTAGTTGTAAGCACCATCATTTTCAAACAGGCTGGAGAAGGTATCCGGGTCAATACCCATGATATAACCGCCCAGATACATATCGTACTCGTTATCCGGATCCTTCATTGCGTTTGCAATGGCTGTTCCGTCTCCGCCGGCAAGTTCTACCGTCACACCAACTTCCTGCAGCTGTTCCTGAATCAGCAGTGCCTGTGCAGATTGTACGGTATCACTGGAGATGTAACCCAGTTTCAGTTTCAGACCACTCACACCGGCTTCCTCTAACATACTCTTTGCTTTGTCTATATCCTGCTCGTATTTTTCCACACCGTCTTCTGTGTAGAACTGGCTGTTGGTTGGCAGGAAGGTATACGGAATGCTGTAGTATTCGTCAGATTCGAAGGCTGCATCATCCATTGCTTTTCTGTCCATGGCAAACAGCAGGGCTTTACGAACGTTTTCGTCTGTTACACGATTGCAGTTGATCTGCAGGTAACCGACACGACCCTCTGTGTAAGAATAAGCAGTCAGGTTGCTTGCATCCAGATCCAGTTTTTTCACCTGCTGTGGTGTCATCTGATAAGCATCCACTTCACCGTTCTGCAGAGCCAGGATCGCAGTATCTGCATTTTCGATGATCTGGAATACTATATTTTTAACAGACGGTTCACCTTTGTAGTAGTTTTCGTTTGCTTCAAACTTCAGATATGAGCCTGACTGATACTCTACCAGTTTGTAAGGACCGGTTCCTACGGAGTTCATGTTGTAATCGTTATGCTCAAAATCTGTGACATCTTTGTAGATGTGCTCCGGCATGATGAAAATCTGACTTAACATCTCGATAGCCGTAGGTGTTACGAACGGGAATGTGAAAGATACGGTGTAGTCATCCACTTTTTCCACTTTTACCGTTCCCTGATCGTAAACCAGCTGAGAATAAGCCCAGCCAAGGTTATCCTCCTGTTCCATGGCTTCGTATGTGAATACCACGTCATCTGCGGTAAATGGTTCACCGTCAGACCATTTCACATCATCTCTCAGTTTAAATGTATAGGTCAGATTGTCATCGGATACGCTATAATCTGTAGCCAGGAACCAGTTAATTCCATCGGCATTATTCATATACAGTGGGGAGTAGATCATCTTTACAGTAGATAATCCCCAACGGTCAGATGTTGTAATAACATTGACAGTCTCTGTAGGGTCCCCGGAGATGGCATAGGTAAATGTGCTGTCACCAGAAGTCTCTGTGGTAACTGTACTGCTGTCGGCAGTGGTTGTGCCTGCTGTGCTGTCATCTTCTGCAACCGGATCTTTTCCGCCACAGGCTGTCAGACTTGCTGCAAGCATCGCTGTCAGAGTAAGTACAGATACAAGTTTTTTGAATCTTTTCATTTTACTCTTTCTCCTCCTTATTTGGCCTGATTTTTTAACAATCATACTGCATCATGTTAGCTTTGTCAATTCATTTTCGCCATAAACATAGTTTTTTGGTATGTTCCTGATCCGTTCACTGATAATATCCCGCGAGGTGTTTTTTATGAACAGAGATTACAGAAAACTGAGCCATATCAGTCGCCTAGAACGTTTCGTGCATACACGGACTTTGGCTCGTTGCTTGCGAAAAAGAATCTGTCAGCAGATTGTTCTGCCGACAGATTCCGTCGTTTTTTGTTATCTATATTTCTTTTCTTAATTAAATGCAAATATCGCAACTTCGTATGGAGCCAGCGGATATGCCACATGGTATGGCTGTCCGTCACATTCTCCCTTGACCGGTTTGAATACCGGATTGTCCACATGATGCTGTCCGCCGTAAGCCGGGTCTGCACTGCTCAGGATTAATTTACACTGTTTCTTCTGC
>NZ_JALFPR010000057.1:0-4110 GCF_022785585.1 Oliverpabstia sp.
TCTATTTTTTAACAATTGTGGCAAAAAAATATGAAATCTTCGCTTTCTATCGATTAGCTTTTTTGGATTTTCTCATAAAAATATAAGAGTTCACACTTCTCCCTCCGCTAAGATAAGTATCAGCTCGATTCCATTTGGATATATTATAACGCATTGATAAGATTTTAACAAGTGTTTTTGCAAAATTTTATCAATTTTGTTTATGGATTCGGAAAGGAGCTGTCAGTGGCAGCTCCTTTCGGTGAGGCGTGCAGATTGCAGGAATGATTTTTCAAACACGCTCTAAAACGCATATTCATCTACCGGCAGGTTCATCAGTTTCCATTCGTTTCCTTCTTTGCAATAACTTGCGGCGAAATAGATTTCATTATCCTCTTCTTCGATTTCGTCCCAATAATTGATGTAGGTTTCTTTTCTTTGTGCTGTTCCTCGCAGGTCTATCTCGGTGCCTGTGGGGGATGCATCCAGCGCTGTGTTGATGTTACTGATGACGAGTCCTGTGATTTTTCCGGAGCCGTTGCCCTTTATCTTGTTCGTCAGATTTTCATAGTAGTTCTTAATATAATCATCTTCCAGAGCGCCGGAAAAAAATACGTCCTGTACTTCTTTAAACGGCTTTCCCTGCAGTGCGCTCTCCACAAGAAATTTAATATCTTCCCCCGCCTGTTCACCAAGTGCCTGCAGGGTTTCGTCTGTTGGCATCAGATCTATTCTTTCTTCTTCACTTCCATAAGAAGTTATGACTGTGTTTTCACAGTAAGGTTTCATTCCCTCTTCTGTTACCTGCATCTGATAATCGCCGGTAAACATATATGGAATCGTTATGCTTTTCCAGCCATCCTGCTCTGTCGCCGCACTGTCATCAACCTTCTCACCATTCAACTGTAATACGGCATTTTCCGGTATTGTATATGTAACATCGCTGACCCAGCTTTCTGTATCTGCAACCTTCCATTCGTCCCAGAAAAGATATTTTTTCTTTCCTGTTTTTGTCATCGTGATGTATTCTGCTGATTTGCTGTCTGCGCCTTTTTCTATATACTCCACACAGTACACTTTCAGATCCTGATCCTCAAGTTCGTCTTCCAGATTCTCCATATAATCGTCATAATCATCGCTCTCTGCTCCAAATATCGAAGCAAGATCTCCCAGCTTGCTTACCGCATCACCGGTAAGTTGTTTTACGTCTGTGATATTGACAGATTTGTATTCCAACGGTTCCGCATTGTTTGCATTGGCTTCTACAAACATTTTCTTCGTCAGCAGATCGCTGTTTGGAAAATCGCAAAAGTCATATGCCTGAGACCATTCCCGATCCGCTTTGATTTCCCAGTAATCCATAGCAGCTTTTTCCGGTGAAAAACGATTGGACATAATTTTGTAGGCACCTGCGAACAGTGCCACTGCCGCTACCGCTTCAATCCCCGCAATAACTGCAAGCCTGGAAACTGGTTTTTTCATTGTCATTCCCGGATATCCCGTTTTTTTCAGATTCTGCGGTCCATTATTACCCAGATATGGCTGTCCCTGATAAGCAGGGCCACCGGGATTTCCATAATTTCCCCTGTAATCCTTTTGTCTTCCTGGATTGTTCTCCAGTCGGTTATTCGATAAATTCTGATTTTGGTTTATGTTATTTTGTCTCATCTGCATATCGGAATCCGGCATCGTTCTTCCTGCAGGCTGTATCGGTACAGCCGTTTCGTTCAGATTCTGCTCCGGCACGGAATCTTCTTTCAATCTGGTTCCACACTCCATACAAAACAGAGACTCTTCCTCATTTTTTGTTCCGCAATTCGGACAATACATTTGTTGCACCCCCTTCTTAATCCCAGTTTTTCGAATCTTCATATGCCTGAAGAGCTTCTACATTTTTCTTCTCTACCGAAGAAAATTCAGCTGCCACAACATTCATATCCGTCTCTTTTGGCATATTCCGGTACCAGTCGTACTGATTAAAATAATCCGTATTTTCCTGTTTGGAAAACTGATATCCGTGGCGTGCATAGATTTCGTTGACCGCCCGGCGGCAAAGACTTCGGGTGGTCAGTGTCGCCTTCATTTCAGCCTTTGAAATAATAACGGTATCACTGTTCGGGAAGACGAATCCCGCATATGGATCTTCGTCTGTGTCGATGGTATTATCCTCAGCATCCGTTTCTGTGTCCGACGCATCTTCTGTATCCTGAATGCCTCCAGCGATTGCATTTCCTCCATATGACACCGTCGCAGCAGAAGGATAATCTGCCGTCATATCCATATCATAATATTCCTGATCATTTTCCCGAAAGTCCGCAGGAAGTTCTGCTTTTACAGTTTCTCCTTTCGCCGGAGAAATCAGAACACCCGCAAGCAGCACGGCAAGCGCCGCCATATCCAAAATACCTAACATTACAACCGCAATGATAAGCCCCGTTGATTGTTTTTTCTTCTTTGTCATATTTTTACTCCTATTGTTTTATCGGCAGCGGATTGATCACTTTTCACAGTACATCCGCTGCCGATACAGTCTGTAAGCTGTGCATCCACCGACAGCTTACAGCACATCAAAGATATCGCCCAGACTGTTGATCAGTCCACCTGCCATACTGTTCAGTGTACTTCGCACCAGCAGATATACAACCAGTCCCGCAATAATCGTGAAGCATAATTTTGCAGCAAAGTATGCATACGGTTTTTTGTCTTCATCAATATCTGCCACTGCACGATATTGTGCAAACTGAATATAGGTTACCAAAGGTGCCAGAATACCGAAAAATACCAGTGCAATTTCCGGTGCGATTCCGATCAGAATTCCTTCTATAATAATGATAAATGTGGCGAACATATCTGTAGCGCCAACAACATCGATATATGCCTGAAAGCGTGCTTTTGCCCCAAACAAAGCCGTAATCACTTTCAAAAATACCGCATCGATCACATCAATACCTGCAGTCGCCAGAATCACACACAGGATACTCTTGAAATATGGAATTTTAATATTCAGGTAGGAACTGTAACCTGATACCGCTCCTCTTATCTTCAATAGTACGATCAACAAAAAGATAAGGCAAACCACCATTTTCGTTGCGATAAATTCAATGCCGACTGCCGGATTATTGCTGTCTGCAATTGCTTTTACTCTGGTTACCGGTGCTTTCAGAATCGGCAGGATCTCAGAAAACATATTTTTCGTTCCGGCTACCAGCTGATCTTTCTTGTTATACAGCCATTCTGCCTCTTTGGTTCTCTGCTGATAATACTGTCCCTGCTTGTTGTATGGGTTCTGCTGATTTTGGTTGTAATACTGCCCCTGCTGCTGGCTTTGATTATAGTACTGATTCTGCTGGTTTGGGTCGTAATACTGCCCCTGCTGCTGGCCCTGATTATAGTATTGGTTCTGCTGGTTTGGGTCGTAATACTGCCCCTGCTGCTGATCCTGATTATAGTACTGCTTTTGCTGCTGTCCGTCAGTTCCTCCGGTCAAAGATCCATATTCCTCCGTTTGTGGCTGCTGTGTATAGATCTGCTGTGATGCTTCCCGGTTTGCCGATGTGCAGGTACAAACTTCGCCTTCCTCTAATTTTCTTCCGCACTTGGTACAAAATTTTGCCATACGCTTTCCCTCCCTGTTTCTTCTTTGCAAAATTCTTCTTTTTCTTACCTTGCATTTATTAAATTTTTATAAACTAAGAATTTAATTTTAGTATATGGACTGGCTTACTTCCTGTCAATCAAATTTGCTCTGTTAAAGGCAATTTTTCCTGTACACAGATCAAACCACAGGGAACATACCGCGCAAAAAAGTCATCTGCGCAGGCTGCTGCACAGATGACTTTTTCCATCTTTTCTTATCTTTACATAAACGATCTCCAATATCCAATCCGACGTTCATTGATTTCTTTGATCACTTCCGGCTCCACTTTGAAGTTCCGGTCAATATCCATCAGGCCATTGATCTCCTGCTGTACATCGCTGACCTGCGTATAGCAGAAGCCGCAGCAATATGGAATCTTCTTCACTGCTGTTGTGATATCATCAAAACGTCTGATGAAATCTTCTTTGGTATTTACCTTATTTCCATATCCCCATCCGGAATCATCGTTATTGAACGCAATTCCGCCGTATTCA
>NZ_JALFPR010000058.1:0-6350 GCF_022785585.1 Oliverpabstia sp.
CAGCGAAGATGTTGAGACAGGAACTACCATGGTCATGGATCTCGGAAACGGCTATCAGGCAACCTATGGACAGCTGAAAGACATCACCGTAGAACCGGGACAGACCGTGGAGAGCGGAACCATCCTTGGCTACGTCAGTGACCCGACAAAATATTATGTCAAAGAGGGCGCAAACCTGTACTTTGCCATGACCAAAGACGGCAATCCCATCGACCCGATGATCTATATCGAGACGGTGACAGAATAGAAAGATCCGTCTGTCTGGAAATTCGTTTCAGACAGGCGGATTTTGCCGTTACATTTCCTGTATGGACAGGCGGAGGGGAATGTGCTACCATAGAGCAAAGCATTATTATTTCTATCGTCTAGGAAATCTAATATCATATCTTTTTCAATTCCAGATTCCATATCCAGAAATCGGAATGCAGGTAATCAAAACAATCACAAAAACACCAATAAAAATCAAAACAGGAGGAGAGAAAACGAATATGTGTCAGGCAGTGGATGAAATGATAGAAGATGGAAGAAATGAAGGAAGAAAGGAAGCAACTGTGAGAATTCTGACTGGTCTGATAAGAGATGGAATCTTATCAATAGAGGAAGCAGCGAACAGAGCGGGGATGTCAGTGGAAGAATTAAAAATAAATATTGAAAACGCAGCAAAAAATAGTAGGGTAGAAAAAAGAACAAAAGAAAGGAACGTGTATGATGAAAAAAGCATGGTGGAAAGAGGCGATTGTTTATCAGATCTACCCGAGAAGTTTTATGGATTCGAACGGGGATGGAATCGGAGATATTCCCGGCATTATCAGCAAGCTGGATTATCTGAAAGAACTGGGAATTGATGTGGTGTGGCTGTGTCCGTGTTTTAAATCACCGAACGATGACAACGGCTATGATATCTCGGATTACCGGGATATCATGGATGAGTTTGGAACGATGGATGATTTTAAGGAACTGCTGAAACAGACGCATGAACGGGGAATGAAATTGTTGCTGGATCTGGTGGTAAATCACAGTTCCGACGAACATCCCTGGTTTGTGGAATCCAGAAAATCAAAAGATAATCCATACCGGGATTACTACATCTGGCGAGATGGAAAAGACGGAAAAGAGCCAAATAACTGGACCTCTTATTTTTACGGTCCCGCATGGAAATACGATGAGGCGACCGATCAGTATTACCTGCACATCTTCTCGACCAAACAGCCGGATCTAAACTGGGAGAATCCAACCGTACGGCATGAGATCTACGATATGATGAAATTCTGGCTGGATATGGGATGCGACGGTTTTCGGATGGATACGGTAAACATTTATTCCAAAACTCCGGGACTGCCGGATGGAAAACCGGGAGAAAATATCGGGGAAGAATACTTCCAGGATGGTCCGAGGATCCATGAATTCCTGCAGGAGATGAACCGGGAAGTGCTGTCAAAATATGACATCATGACGGTTGGTGAGCTGACCGGCGGATGTATCGAGGAATCTCTGCAGTATGCAAACAATGAGGGAACAGAACTTGGCATGGTCTTCCAGTCCGAACAGAACCTGATGGACTGCGGAGACAAACGATTCAGCTACCGGAAAGTGCCACTGTCAGAATTAAAAGTCTGCTTCAGCAAATGGCAGACGTATTTTCAGGGACGGGCGTGGAACAGCCTGTACTGGACCAACCACGATCAGCCAAGAACGGTATCTCGTCGTGGAAATGACAAAGAATACCGGAAAGAAAGCCAGAAAATGTTATACACCATGCTTCTGACCATGCAGGGAACCCCTTATATTTATCAGGAGGAAGAAATCGGTATGACCAATGTATATTTTGACAATATTGAAGACTATGACGATGTGGAGATCAGAAGCTACTGGGATCGCTATGTGGTTCACGGGGATGAAGACCCGGAAAAAACACTGGACGGTATCCACTACAGAGCCAGAGACAACGCGAGAACCCCGATGCAGTGGGATGATTCGGAAAATGCAGGATTTACCACCGGTACCCCGTGGCTGAAAGTGAATCCAAATTATAAAGAGATCAATATAAAAGAAGCTCTGGAAGATGAGAATTCGATTTTCCACTATATGCAGCGGCTAATCCGGACGCGAAAAGAAAATGAGGTTGCTGTCTACGGTGATTTTATTGAGTATGAACCGGAAAATGAAGAGCTGTATCTGTATGAGCGAAACTTTGAAGGGAAAAAACTGTTTGTGGTACTGAATTTTACGGAGAATCACGCACAGTTCCATCTTCCGGAAGCCATTGATCCGGAAGGTTCACGGCTTCTGATCAGCAATTACGATGAAACTCCTGAATTACAGAGCAGACAGCTGCGACCGTATGAGGCAGCAGTATATCTGTGGGAAAAATAAAGATAAGTGAGGACAACCGGAATCTGTTTTGAATAAAACGATTTCGGTTGTTTTTTTGATTCCCTTTTTGAAAAGGTATGTGTATAATGAATAACGGGAAGTGAACGAAATGAATTATACATATATATTACAATGCAGTGACGGAACTTATTACACCGGCTGGACGAACGATATAGCAAAACGACTGAAAACGCACAATGAGGGGAAAGGTGCAAAATACACAAGAGCCCGTCTGCCGGTGACACTGGCATATTATGAGGCATTTGAGACAAAAGAAGAAGCCATGCGCCGGGAGTGGGAGATCAAACAGCTGACCAGAAAGCAAAAGGAGAAACTGGTTCTGTGATTGCAGAAAAACTGGAATAAGAGGAAATGAAAGGAAGGAACAAATGAAGAAAAGAGGAAAATGGTTGACTGCCATGGGACTTGCGATGCTGCTTACACTTCAGACACCTGTAGCGGCTGTAGTTGAAGCAAGTACAGATGGTGGAATACAACAGGAAATGACTGTGGAAAACCAGAAGGGGACAAAAGAGGATCGAGATGAGTCTGAAGTACAGAGCGAAGAAGAACAGAGTGAAAAACAATCTGATCTGGAAATACAAAAGAATGATATAATTGACGAAGAAAGAACAGAAGTTATACCGCAGGAAGCTTCACAGATGTCGGAATCTGTAAAGAAAGAGCAGATAATCTATACCTGGAAATACGATGCAGAAATCGGCTGGCAGCTATGGAAAAGTGAGGGGGAAGAGGAAGAAAAAATCTGTGCACCGGGAGTTTATATTTTAAAAGATGGTATTTACTATCTGGGTGTGTATGAAACAGAAGATAAAGAAGTAAGCAGAATCAAAGAGGAAGAGCCAGAGCAAGGTGTGTTGAAAGAAGGAATGGTTTCTGTCACAGATACTACACCAGTGATAACGGACGAGGAAAAAGAAATTATTTTGCAGGAAGGTACATATTACTTTTCTTATGAGACCGGGGGAGAAGAGGAGAGTCAACAACCGAGAGATGGAAAATATCTTACCAATACATGGGTGCATCCGGGAGAAGATGTGTCTGTCTGGTATTATGTAAACAAAGAGGGCGTGCAGGAAGATCCTGCATTGCACGAAGGACCTATGCAGAATGAAACGGGTTATTTTTATCTGGATAAACAGGGGAAAAGTCAGTCGGGTAAGTTTAAAATTAATGGCGTTATTTATAACTATGACGGAAAAGGAAACAGAAGTCAGATTCGTGATGGATGGCAGCAGGATGGAAACAACTGGTATTATATAGAAAATGGTCAGCAGGCAACGGGATGGAAAAATCTTCAGAGCAACTGGTATTATTTGAATCCGCAAAATGGAATATTACAAAAAGGAGTTTTCAGAGATTATACAGGAACATTATATTATGCGGACAGTAACGGAAGAATGATTTCCGGAAATGGGTGGAAGCAGATAGGAACGGCCTGGTATTGGCTGCAAGCTGGCGGAGCATTGACAACCGGATGGATCAATACCGGAGGTAACTGGTATTATCTGGATCCCAATACCGGAGCAATGCATACCGGATGGTATCAGGTAAACGGAAGCTGGTATTATTCTGATGGAAGCGGGATGATGCAGTCCGGAGGCTGGATAAACCTTGGAGGAACATGGTACTATCTGGGTGGAAGCGGAGCAATGTATACAGGCTGGTTGAACCTTGGAGGGAAGTGGTATTATCTGGATCCTGGAAGCGGAGCAATGAGAACCGGTTGGTACCGGGATGGGGCAACCTGGTATTATTCTGACGGAAGCGGAGCGATGGTATCCGGAGGCTGGTTGAATCAGGGAGGAACGTGGTACTATCTGAGCGGAAGCGGAGCAATGTACACAGGCTGGTTGAATCTTGGAGGGAAGTGGTATTATCTGGATCCCGGAAGTGGAGCAATGAGAACCGGCTGGTATCGAGATGGAGCAACCTGGTATTATTCTAACGGAAGCGGAGCGATGCAGTCCGGAGGCTGGATAAACCTTGGAGGAACGTGGTACTATCTGAGTGGAAGCGGAGCAATGTATACAGGCTGGTTAAATCAGGGAGGAAGCTGGTATTATCTGGATGGAAACAGTGGAGCAATGCATACCGGTTGGTATCAGGTAAATGGAAGCTGGTATTATTCTGACGGAAGCGGAAAGGTGGAAGCTGGACGTTGGATGAATCAGGGAGAAACCTGGTATTACCTTAGTGGAAGCGGTGCCGCTTTCACAGGATGGCAAAAGATTGGAAATACCTGGTATTATTTCTATGATGATTGCCGTATGGCAGCGAATACCTGGATCAATAATTACTATGTCAATAGCGACGGTGCCTGGAGTGATACGGCTACAGTAATGCCGGGTGCAACATATAATTACGCATTCCCAACAGCACAGACCAAAAAAGGATTACAGGTAAAAGATGGCATGGAAGATGATGCCAGCAATCTTGGGGTGAAACATGCAGTTGTCAATATTGCTTTAAACCATGTGGCATCTGGAAGTGGTATTGAATATCAATATCAGGGGAAAACATATTATATGAATACCGGGTATATCCATGAACTGGATCGTCAGATTAAAGAGCTTCATAACAGAGGCATGGTTCTTACTGCTGTTATCGTTCTTCAATGGAATTACCAGCAACAGGATCTGATTCTTCCTGGAGCACGTAGTTATGGATATAATCTTTATGGATGGAATACGCAGGAGGCAACAGGGAAGCAGCATCTGGAAGCAATTTGCTCTTTCTTGGCAAATCGATATGCGGCACCGGATATGGGCGTGGTAAACTGGATTTGTGGTAATGAAGTTAATGCCTGGAAAGATTATCATTACAGCGGTAGTGTGGGATTTGATCAGTATATGGAATACTATGCGCAGGCATACCAGCTGTTATACAATTGTGTGAAACATGCATACAGTAACGGACGTATCTATATGTCAATTGACCATACATGGACGTATAACCGCAGAGCTAATTGTTATACCAGTAAGAGTGTGTTGGATCGTTTTGCGCAGCTGATGAATCAGAAAGGTATTTCAGACTGGATGATCGCATTTCATCCATATCCGGCACCGGAATTACAGTCAGATTTCTGGAATCGGACACTGGATGTAATTGACAGTGAAAATTCGCCGATTATTACCATGGCCAATCTTTCATATTTTACGGAATATGTAAAGAAAAATTATGGTGCAGGTAAAAGGATTATTCTGTCAGAATGTGGATTTACATCTGTTACAAACGGGAATGACAGACAGGATATTCAGGCTGCAGCGATTGCGTACGGTTATTATCTTGCAGAGACAAATGACATGGTGGATTCTTTTGTTGTACATCGACAGGTAGATCACAGTGCAGAAACACAGCAGGGATTTCATCTTGGATTATGGACATGTAAGCCCGGATCGACAGAAACTGCAGACAGTAAAAAACAGGCATATGATGTGTTCAAATACATGGACACAAAACAGTATATGACATATACAAAATTTGCCCTTCCACTGATTAAAAAAAACAGCTGGGAACAGGCAGTTTCAGGATTTAACCCGGCGAAATTCACCTAAGATCAGACAATAAAAATACAACAAAAAACAATTTTCATATCAAAAAGACAAGTAGTATAATAGGACTGTACCTGAGAACTAAAATTCGGGTACAGTCTTTCTTTATGTATATAACGAGTGAAAGCCTGTGTCGGCAAAAGACATGGACTTGTTTTATAAAAATGTATGGGGAAAAGGAGAAGTAAAACTATGGCAAAAGAAATTCGTATCGAAGAGGGAAAATTAAAAGTAATTTTTGAGATCCGGGATAACGGAGTGGTGGAACTGAAACAGTTTGATCCGGCAGGACGGGCGGATGTCCGGGAGAGAAAACGGGAAGCGGAGGATTTTTATCCGATCACCGAAGTACAGATGACCGGACGGGGCAGCCGCGGGATGCATGCGTATAAGCACAATGTC
>NZ_JALFPR010000081.1:0-72883 GCF_022785585.1 Oliverpabstia sp.
TGAGCAGTATATCATCTGTGGAAAAAAGACCGATGCCGGCAGGAACCGTGTGGTCCCGATCCACGATGCTATCCTTCCTTTCATCCGGAGATACTATAAGGAGACTAACAAGTATCTTTTCCCTAATACCAAAGGGCACGCCTATTACTATACGCTCTTCCGGAATACTGTATGGAAAAACCTGATGAATGAATTAAAGATGGATCACACACCTCACGATACCAGGCACACGTTCGCAACACTGGCGGACCGGTACAAGATGGATGATCTGTGTCTGAAGCTGATCATCGGACATACCGTAAAGGATCTGACAAAGGGCACTTACACTCACAAGCTCCCTTCTGAATTGCTGGCAGAAATGCAAAAAATCCAGATCCCGGAAAGCTGATGTGTGTATATTGCGCGTATATTGTGTGTATATTACGGCAGAAAAACAGTACCATTTTTCCCAAATCTGAACATAAAGAAACCCCGGAAAATAAGGGTTTCCGGGGTTTTGAAATTCTATTAAGCTAATTTGCTTTTAGCCAGCTCTGCCAGTGTAGCAAATCCTTCTGCATCGTTGATTGCCATATCAGCCAGAACTTTTCTGTTCAGTTCAACACCAGCCAGTTTCAGACCGTACATAAATTTGCTGTAAGACAGTCCGTTCATTCTTGCTGCTGCGTTGATACGAGCGATCCACAGCTGTCTGAACTGACGTTTTTTCTGTTTTCTTCCAGCGTATGCACTTGTCAGAGCACGCATTACAGACTGTTTTGCAACTCTGTACTGTTTGGATCTTGCTCCTCTGTAACCTTTAGCCAGTTTCAGAACTCTATTGTGTTTTTTCTTTGCGTTTAATCCGCCTTTAATTCTTGCCATCTCTTATATTCCTCCTTCAAACTCAATCTTATAAATACGGTAAGATTTTTTTCATGTTCTTAACGTTGCTCTGATCCAGCACGGTAGCTTTTCTCAGATTTCTTTTTCTCTTCTGAGTTTTCTTTGTTAAGATATGGCTTTTATAAGCTTTATTTCTTACGATTTTACCTGTACCTGTAGTTTTGAAACGTTTAGCAGCTGCTCTGCTTGTTTTGATTTTTGGCATTTTATAGTCCTCCTTAGATTTACTCTGTTATTTTAACGTTTTTCAGTTAAAAACATAGTCATGCTTCTGCCTTCCACTTTTGGTGCTTTCTCTACCACTGCAATGTCAGCCAGTTTTTCTGCGAAATCATCCAGAATATATTTGCTGTTGTGCATGTGTGCCATCTCTCTTCCACGGAAACGAAGAGTAACTTTTACCTTGTCACCTTTGGAAATGAACTTTCTTGCAGCACCTACTTTAGTGTTCAGATCGTTTGTATCGATATTGGGAGACAGACGAACTTCTTTAACATCAATTGTACGCTGTTTTTTCTTTGCTTCTTTTTCTTTTCTGGCCATCTCATATCGATATTTTCCGTAATCGATAATCTTGCAAACCGGTGGCTTAGCCGTCGGTGCAATCTTCACCAGATCCAGTCCTGCTTCCTGAGCATGTTTGTATGCATCTCTGGAAGACATGATTCCCAACTGTTCCCCATTCTCGCCAATCAGACGAACTTCTCTGTCTCTGATCTGCTCATTAATCATTAAATCGCTAATAGTAGTGCACCTCCATTATTCTTAGATAACCTTTCCATATGATTCGCATTCACTGCCCTGCAGCATAGCCGCATAAAAAAAGCAGATAGACCGACTATCCGCAAATTTCCCCTAAGATTACTCTTTCCACTTAAGTATTAACCATAGTCACTCTTGTGCTAAGGTGAGAGCGGATACTCTTCTTTGTTTTCATACTTGCATAGGATAGCATAGATTCTTTTTTCTGTCAATATATTTTTGATGTTTTTCCTGTTTTTTTATTTTATTATTTTTACTCTTATAAAATCTTTTCTTTGTATATACTGTAGTACTTCTGACATTTTCCTTACGCTTCCCTGTATTTTTCTCTCCCTGTCTTGTATCTGCCGTAAAATCTGGTATAATGACCATGAGTTTAAATCAGAATGCATGTTCCGATAGAGATGCATCTGGCTTTTTCTAATCTAAGGAGGGGAATATTTATGAAAAAAAAATGGATGGCTTCCACGGCTCTCGCCTGTTCCTGTATGTTATTAATCAGTGGCTGCTCCGGAAATAAAGCAGATGATTTTGATGCTGTTGCTTATACAACTGCATATCTCGACGGTATGATCCGCGGAAATGTGGATACACTTTCTTCCTTGTCAGGAGTTTCTTCTGATGATCTTACAGCCACCTTCAATTCCATGATCGATGATCTTGTGTCTTCTTCCATTGGCGGCGACGGAAGTAGTCCCGGAAGTACACAGATTTCTCCACAGCTGCGTCAGGACTATACTGATTTCTGGAAACAGGCTTTCAGTAACACAAAATACGATGTAAAAAAAGCAGATAAAAAAGAGAACACCTATCAGATAACTGTAGATACCCAACAAATGCAGCTTTACACTGCCATGGAACCGATTTATGATGAGAAACTTGCCGATTATCTAAAGGATAACAGCGTAGACAGTGACCAGTATATCGAAGATGTATACTCTCTGATGCTGGAATCTTATCAGACCGCCCTTGACAAAGCAGAGTACAACGATCCGGAATCTGTTACTGTAACTCTTCAGAAAGATGATTCCGAGCAGTGGAGTATTTCTTCTGACGATATGACCACTCTGAAAAATGCTCTGATTGATCTTGCCTCTCTGAATCCTTCTGCTGATGGAACCACCGGAACACCTGCCCAGGTAACCGCAGAAGATATCGCTAACAGCCAGTCTGAGGGAGCTCCGAATATGGAATATCCGAAGGATCTGGAAAGTACACCAGCTTATAAAGTGGGTGATGCGATAACTATTCAAAGTGACGGAAAAGACGTTGCTACATTTACGATTGACAAAGTAGAAGTTACGGATGACCGCAGTGAATATGATACTTCTAATCCTGATAAAGTTATTGTCATTACATACACATATAAAAATCTGGCATTTGATGATCCTCTCTTATATGATCAGATGAGTTTTCGTGTGCTTGACGGTGATACTGTATGTCTTCCTTATTATCTGGCAGATCTGACTTCACCGGATCTTGCCACTACCGGTGGCGATGCAGTAACTGCTACCGCAGCTTACGGCATCAGTGCTTCCTGTAATGAAGTGACCATCTATGTGGATGGAGCTCAGATCGCATTCCCATTCCAGGTTTCCGCATCTGTTTCATAATGTTATCTTTTTCGTAACTATTCAGTAGCCACTGTGAAGGTACTGAACAGTTACTCTTTTTCAAAAAACTCTCCGTCTTTGTGTTTCGCCTCAAAGACCGGAGAGTTTTTCTTATCTTATTGCAGAATCATCTTGCTTTATTCACACCGGAACGTTCCACAGCAGGTTTCTTCACAGATACAGGCCTGGCTTCCATCGATGTGTACATGATCCGCCTGGCATATCTCCTGTCTGTTATAGGTACAATCATGGGCTGTACATCCGACCTGAATAGAGCTGCAGCCGCCTCCGCATGTATAAGCATTGGACATTCCGGTCTTTTCCACAAAACTTGAACACCAGGTTTCATTTTCCGTAGCTGCATGATCTCCTTTTACCTGGATATCTCCTTTGGAACAAAGATTATCCTTATTATACATACATTTTACCGCTGAACACTGTAATACTGGCATTGCACATACCTCCTTCTTCTTAATAATAAAGAGCATGTCCGGACTGCTTTCTAATCCGGGCATGCTCTAGTATGTGCACATGTTCTGTTTTTATACCCAACATCACTATCTTAAACAAGTGCTTTTTCCAGTTTTTCGATCATCTCGTCGATATCTGCTTCCGTAATCACAAGCGGAGGTACCATACGAAGCACGTTCGTCCCTGCGGAAATAACCAGCAGACCGTTTTCAATTGCTTTCGTAACCACTTCTCCTACCGGTTTTCCTTCCAGTACCAGTCCCTGCATCAGACCTTTTCCACGTCTTGTGGTAATAAAATCATATTTTTCCACCAACTGATCCAGTTTTTTCTCCAGATACGGTGCAACTTTATTGACATGCTCCACAATTTTTTCAGATTCAAACAAGTCAAATACTTTACTGACTGCCGCACATGCCAGAGGGTTGCCACCGTATGTGGTTCCGTGGTCGCCAGGTACTAAAGATGCGTTGGCTGTCTTTTCATTCAGGACAAAGGCTCCTACCGGAACACCGCAGCCCAGGGCTTTCGCGCAGGTCATAACATCTGGCTGTACGCCGTAAGCCTGGCAGGCAAACATGTTTCCGGTACGTCCCATACCGCACTGGATCTCATCGAGGATCAGCAGAATATCGTGCTCATCGCACAGTTTCCGTACGCCCTGAAGGAATTCCGGTTCTGCCGGATAGATACCGCCCTCACCCTGTACGGTTTCCATGATGATCGCACAGGTCTTGTCGGTAATCTGTGCTTTCACGCTTTCAAGATCATTGAAATCTGCAAATTTGATTCCTCCGATCAGTGGTTTGAATGGATCCTGATAGTGGGTATTACCGGTTACGGATAAGGCTCCCAGACTTCTTCCATGGAAAGAATGGTTCATCGCGATGATCTCATGATCGTTGGAGCCATCTTTCAGGTAAGCGTATTTTCTTGCTACTTTGATCGCACCCTCAATGGCCTCAGTTCCGCTGTTTGTGAAAAACACTTTGGAAAGTCCGGTTGCTTTTACCAGTTTCTCTGCTGCTTCCATCATTGGTACATTGTAATACAGGTTGGAGGTATGGATCACTTTATCGATCTGATCCTTCAGTGCCTGATTGTATGCCTGATTATTGTATCCCAGGGCAAATACAGCGATTCCTGCTGCAAAGTCCAGATATTCTTTGCCATCTACATCATACAGATGGACACCGTTTCCTTTGTCCAGAACGATCTGGAAACGATTATAGGTATGCAGAATGACTTCTTCTGCCCGATCGATATATTCTTTACTGTACGTCATAATCTTTGATCTCATCCTTTCTCAGAATTGCGGTTCCGATTCCTTTATTTGTAAAGATTTCCAGCAGCAGACAGTGCGGGATTCTTCCGTCCAGAATATGTACTCTTGAAACACCTTCTTCGATCGCATCGATGCAGTTTTGTAATTTCGGGATCATGCCACCGCCTACATTGCCGTTATCGATCAGTTCTTTTGCTTCTTTTACAAATAATTTGGACAGCAGGGTGGACGGATCATTCGGATCCAGATATACGCCTTCGATATCGGTCAGGAATGCCAGTTTTTCTGCATGGACTGCCTTCGCGATCGCACATGCCGCATCGTCTGCATTGATATTGTAAGTATCAAAGTTTTTATCCAGACCAATCGGACAGATAATTGGAAGAAAATCCTTTTCCAGCAGATCTTCGATGATCTTCGGATTCACGGAAGTTACATTTCCCACATATCCGATATCTTCCCCGTTGGAATATTTCTTTTCTACATTTAACAGGGCACCGTCTTTTCCGCTGATACCCACTGCCTTTACACCGAGAGATTCTACCAGTGTTACCAGTTCTTTGTTGACTTTGCCAAGAACCATCTCTGCAACTTCCATGGTATCTTTATCGGTTACGCGAAGACCGTTGACAAATCTTGGTTCCATACCGACTTTTCCTACCCAGCGGCTTATCTCTTTTCCACCACCGTGTACAATGATCGGCTTGAATCCTACCAGTTTCAGAAGTACCACATCCTGGATGACCTGACGTTTCAGATTTTCATCCACCATTGCACTTCCGCCGTATTTTACCACAATAATTTTCCGGTTAAACCGCTGAATATAAGGCAGTGCTTCGATTAACACCTGTGCTTTTTCCAGATATTCTGTCTTTACCATTTTCTTTTGTTCTCCTCTTTCTGGTTCTTGTATATCTATTTATGAACGATAGTCCGCGTTGATCTTTACATAATCATAGGTCAGATCGCAGCCCCATGCGGTAGCTGTCGCCTCTCCCATCTTCACATCTGCAATCGCTGTTACTTCTTTTTCGGAAAGAATCTTTGTCGCTTCCTCTTCACTGTAATCAGTCGCTACACCGTCTTTGATGATCTGCAGTTTTCCTGCTTTACTCTCAAAATACAGATCTACTTTTTCCGGATCAAACTGTGCCCCGGAGTATCCCATCGCACACAGGATTCGTCCCCAGTTCGCATCATGACCAAAGATGGCTGCCTTGGTCAGATTGGAAGTGATGATGGATTTACTTAAAGTTACCGCCTGTTCTTTGCTCTCAGCGCCAACTACTTTTACTTCAAATAATGCGGTTGCTCCCTCTCCGTCTCCGGCAATTTTCTTTGCCAGACAGGTATTGACATAGAGCAGCGCATCCAGAAAGGTCTGATAGTCTTCATTTTCTTCTGTAAGCTCATCATTGCCTGCAGCTCCGTTTGCCAGAAGCAGTACGGTGTCGTTTGTGGAGGTATCTCCGTCTACCGAAACCATATTATAAGTATCTTTTACCACGGTACTCAGTGCTTTCTGCAGCAGTTCCTTGGAAATTGCCACATCGGTGGTCAGAAAACCAAGCATCGTACACATATTCGGATGGATCATACCGGATCCCTTGCACATACCTCCAAGTGTTACGGTCTTTCCTCCGATCTCCATGGTCACTGCCACTTCTTTCGATACGGTATCTGTGGTCATGATTGACTGTGCTGCCAGTTTTCCTGCCTCTCTTGTATGAGATAACAGCGGTACCAGATTCTTTATGCCTGCACCCAGAAGATCCATCGGAAGCTGTTTCCCGATGACACCGGTGGATGCCACCAGTACAGAATCTTCCGGAATCTGTAGGCTTTCAGCTGCGATCTTTGCGGTTTCTTTGCAGTAACCATATCCCTCTTCACCGGTACATGCATTTGCCACACCGCTGTTGCATACGATTGCCTGTGCTGTCGGTGCATCGTATACAATATGCTGATCCCATTTTACCGGGGCTGCCTTCACCACATTAGTCGTGAAAGTTCCTGCTGCCACACACGGTTTCTCGCTGTATACCAGTGCCATATCTTTTGTATTTCCTTTTTTGATCCCGGCTGCCAGTCCTGCTGCCTGAAATCCTTCTGCTGCGGTAACTCCGCCGTCAATAATCTTCATCATGTCAACTCTCCTTTGAGACTCTTTCGTTCTGTAGTTTTTTCTCTCCTACGGGAACATTGGAACCAGTTCAAGTCCTTCACTCTCTTTCAACCCAAACATCAGGTTCATGTTTTGTACGGCCTGTCCAGCCGCTCCTTTTACCAGGTTATCAATGGCTCCCATCATGATGATCCGGTTGGTTCTCGGATCGATCTTGAAGTTTACATCCACATAGTTGCTGCCTTCCACCCATTTTGTCTGCGGGCAGACATCTTTTTCCAGCACACGGACGAATTTTTCATCTGCGTAATATTTATCATAAATTGCCTTTACCTCTTCATACGTCACATCTTTTTTCAGGCTTGCATAGGCCGTTGCCAGAATCCCACGGTTCATCGGTACCAGATGCGGAGTGAAGTTGATCGTGATCTTTTCGCCACATGCATAACCCAGCTGTTCTTCAATCTCCGGGGTATGACGGTGGGTCGCCACACCATACGCTTTCATATTTTCATTGACTTCGCAGAACAGATTGTCCACTTTCGCACCGCGTCCTGCACCGGAGGTACCGGATTTTGCATCTACGATAATCGTGTTCGGATCGATGATGCCTTCTTTTACCAGCGGATAGCAAGTCAGGATACTGCAGGTTGTATAGCATCCCGGATTGGCTACCAGACGGGCTTTCTTTACATCCTCACGGTTGATCTCACACAGTCCGTACACAGCTTCTTCGATAAACTGCGGTGATTTGTGCTCCAGTTTGTACCATTCTTCATATACCTTTACATCTTTGATACGGAAATCCGCACTCAGATCGATGATCTTTACTTTCGAAAGAATCTCTTCATTGACTAAAGATGCACACAGCCCCTGCGGCGTTGCTGTGAAAATCACATCCACCTGATCTGCCAGGACTTCCATATTATCATCCATGCAGTTTGCATCTACCAGCTGGAAGAAGTTCTGATAAATGGACGCATATTTTTTATCAATGTAACTTCTCGATCCGTACCACTTGATTTCCACATCCTTATGCCCCAGAAGAATACGAACCAGTTCCGACCCTGCATATCCGGTTGCTCCAATAATACCAACTTTAATCATTTCTTCAATCTCCTCTTTCTTTCATAACGTTAATTTATTCTACTCTCTTCCACTGCCAAAGTAAAGTGCCTGAGATGAGATCTTTCTTTTTTCTCTTTACAGTTGCATAATTATACAACATCAGTGAATAATATGCAAGTTTTTTTATTTTTTTCCATTTCTCTCTTGCTTTTTCTATTTATATGATGTATATTATGCCTTGTGAAATTCATCTGAATTTGATTTTGTCCCGATAAGATATACAATCAAATGCATAAAAATACATTGTATACCGATTAACAGGACTGAACAATAACATATATCTGTAAGGAGGATATTATAATGAAAGAAAAAGTAATCTTAGCGTATTCCGGCGGACTGGATACTACCGCACTGATCCCGTGGTTAAAAGAAACTTTTGATTATGAAGTTATCTGCTGCTGTGTAAACTGTGGTCAGGGTGCCGAACTGGACGGGCTGGATAAGAGAGCTGCCATGTCCGGTGCTTCTAAATTATATATCGAAGATATCGTAGACGAGTTCTGTGATGAATATATCGTGCCTTGTGTACAGGCAGGTGCCGTATACGAACACAAATATCTGCTGGGTACTTCCATGGCTCGTCCGGCTATCGCCAAACGTTTGGTGGAAATTGCCAGAAAAGAAGGTGCTACCGCGATCTGCCACGGTGCTACCGGTAAAGGAAATGACCAGATCCGTTTTGAACTGGGCATCAAAGCACTGGCTCCTGATCTGAAAATTATCGCTCCATGGCGTATGACTGATGTATGGACTATGCAGTCCCGTGAAGACGAGCTGGAATTCGTAAAACAGCACGGCATCGACCTGCCATTCGATGCAAAACACAGCTACAGCCGTGACCGTAACCTGTGGCACATCAGCCATGAAGGTCTGGAACTGGAAGATCCGGCAAATGAGCCAAACTACAAAGATCTGCTGGTTCTCGGTGTTTCCCCGGAAGATGCTCCGGATCAGCCGGAATATGTAACCATGACGTTTGAAGCCGGTGTTCCGAAAACACTGAACGGAAAAGCAATGAAAGTTTCTGAGATCATCACCGAGCTGAATGCACTGGGTGGAAAACATGGTATCGGTATCATCGATATCGTAGAAAACCGTGTCGTTGGTATGAAATCTCGTGGTGTATACGAAACTCCTGGCGGAACTATCCTGATGGAAGCTCACGATCAGTTGGAAGAACTGATTCTGGATCGTGAAACCATGGAAACTAAGAAAAAACTGGGCAGCCAGTTCGCACAGGTTGTATATGAAGGAAAATGGTTCACACCACTGCGTGAAGCGATCCAGGCTTTCGTAGAATCCACACAGAAATATGTAACCGGTGAAGTAAAATTCAAACTGTACAAAGGCAACATCATCAAAGCCGGTACAACTTCTCCATATAGCCTGTACAACGAGTCTCTGGCATCCTTCACAACCGGTGATATGTATGATCACCACGATGCTGACGGATTCATCACTCTGTTCGGACTTCCACTGAAGGTTCGTGCACTGATGATGCAGGAAGTAAAAAACAATAATAAATAATGCAAAACAGTTATCCCCGGCAGAATGATTTCTGCCGGGGATTTTTTATATCTTTGTCTGTGGTTTTCAGGATTTTCTCGTTACCACGCTTATTTCTATTTTTACTCGTTCTCTTCCACATACTTCTGAATATTCGAAGCATTTACATATTTCTTTGTCTCTTCTCCTTCGATGACTACCAGTGTCGGTGCCTGCATGATGCCGTATCTTGATACCAGTTCCGGGTTTTTCTCGGCATCGATCAGCTGATACTCTTCTTCCGCTTCTGCAAGCATCTGTTTCGCAATCTTACAGTTCGGACAGGTATTTGTGGTGAACAGATATTTCACACTGTCCGGATGCTGGATCTTCACATCGTCTTTTGTCATAGTTACCATCGTTCTGGTAGGATGTTTTCCGCCCATCACCGGCCGCTCCTCTTTCACTGCTTCCACCGGTTTTTCTGCCGGTGCACCGGAGTGAAGGATATCATACACGGTTCTGTTCTTGTATTCCTGCGCTTTTCCGTCATTCCAGTTCTGTACCGGACGGTAATATCCTGTAATTCGACTGTAGACCTCTGCCTTCTTGCCACAGGTCGGACAAGTGAAATGTTCTCCCGCAATATAACCATGTTCTTTACATACCGAATAAGTCGGTGACAGGGTATAATAAGGCAGACGATAATTTTCTGCAATCTTTCTTACCAGTGTGGCTGCTGCCTTCCAGTCCGGAAGTTTTTCTCCCAGAAACGCATGAAAGACCGTACCGGACGTATACAGGGTCTGCAGTTCATCCTGCACATCCAATGCATCAAAGATATCAGAAGTATAGTCTACCGGCAGGTGAGAGCTGTTGGTATAGTACGGGGTATCTCCTTCATGACCTGCAGTAATAATATCCGGATAATGTTTCTTATCATGTTTTGCCAGACGATATGCGGTGGATTCTGCCGGTGTTGCTTCCAGGTTATACAGTTCTCCGTATTCTTCCTGATAATCGGACAACCGTTCTCTCATATGATTCAGAACATTTTTTGTAAACTTCTGTGTCTTCTCATCAGCCATGTCTGCACGAAGCCATCTTGCATTCAGTCCTGCTTCATTCATTCCAACCAGACCGATGGTGGAAAAATGATTGTCAAAGCTTCCCAGATAGCGCTTGGTATACGGATACAGCCCCTCATCCAGCAGTTTTCCGATCACTTCTCTCTTGATATGCAGGGAACGTGCGGAAATATCCATCAGGCGGTCCAGACGCTGATAAAATTCATCCTCATCCTGAGACAGATAAGCGATCCGCGGCATATTGATGGTTACCACGCCCACAGAACCGGTGCTTTCGCCGGAACCGAAGTATCCTCCGGTCTTTTTACGCAGTTCTCGCAGATCCAGACGCAGACGACAGCACATACTTCTTACATCGCTTGGCTGCATATCGCTGTTAATATAGTTGGAAAAATACGGAGTTCCGTATTTGGATGTCATCTCAAAGAGCAGACGGTTGTTTTCTGTATCGGACCAGTCAAATTCTTTTGTGATGGAGTAAGTCGGAATCGGATACTGGAAGCCTCTGCCATTGGCATCTCCTTCGATCATGGTCTCGATAAACGCCTTGTTGACCATATCCATCTCCTGTTTACAGTCTTTATACTTAAAGTCCATCTCTTTTCCGCCAACGATTGCCGGAAGTTCTGCCAGATCATCCGGTACAGTCCAGTCCAGTGTGATATTGGAAAATGGAGCCTGTGTTCCCCAGCGACTTGGTGTGTTCACACCATAGATAAAGGCTTCGATACATTTTTTCACTTCCGGATAAGTCAGATGGTCTGTCTTTACGAAAGGTGCCAGATAAGTATCAAAAGAAGAAAATGCCTGTGCACCTGCCCATTCATTCTGCATGATGCCAAGGAAATTGACCATCTGGTTACACAGAACACTCAGGTGTTTCGCCGGAGCAGAAGTAATCTTGCCTTCTATTCCTCCTAATCCTTCTTTAATCAGCTGTTTTAATGACCAGCCGGCACAATATCCGGTAAGCATGGAAAGATCGTGAATATGGATATCTGCATTTCGGTGCGCATCTGCAATCTCTTTGTCATAGATTTCAGACAACCAGTAATTTGCCGTTACTGCTCCGGAATTGCTTAAGATCAGTCCGCCTACGGAATAGGTAACCGTAGAATTTTCTTTTACACGCCAGTCTTCTACTTTCACATAACTGTTTACGATTTCTTTATAATCCAGGATCGTGGACTTCATATTTCTTACTTTTTCTCTCTGCTTGCGATACAGGATATAGGCTTTCGCCACCTCAGAATATCCGCACTGGATCAGCACATTTTCCACGCTGTCCTGAATATCCTCCACAGATACCTGATCTTTTTTTATCTTTTTCTGGAAATCTGCGGTTACCCGTAGTCCCAGCATCTCCATCATATCCGGTGTATACTGTTTTTCCTGTGCCTGGAAAGCTTTCTCGATCGCCTGGGTAATCTTACTCAGCTGAAATGCTGCAACTTCTCCATCACGTTTTATCACATTAAACATTATTCCATCCTCTTTTCCTGTTGCTTTTACAGGCTGTATTTTATACGTTCACCTGCTTTTTGACCCTCTCGCAATTATTCCTTTACGGATGTGTCGATTACTATAGTAGCAAACCAATTATCCTCTGTCAATACAAAAAACTACCATATATTGTGTCTCAATTTCTACTCGTACAATATATGGTATGAACGTTATGTAACCTTATAAAGAGGGAAAAGCACCTTACTATAAGGGTTTGCCCTCTTTTTTCTTCTTTTCTCAGATCTGACTGTAAACCTCCATCGGAACATAAGCCTTCACAGAAATTCCTTCTGCCAGAAATTCTTCCTGCACCACCTGTCCATATTTTCGGATCCTGGCAATACTTCCTGCCTGATCATACGGAACCAGACGTTCAATATAAATCTGTCCTTCCCGCAAAACATCCGCAAGAAGTTCTTTCAGTTCCTCAAGTCCCTGTCCATTCTTTGCCGAAATCTGAAGTACATGATCAGCCTGAAAATCTCTCAGCTGTTCTTTATCCGTACACAGGTCCTGTTTGTTAAACAGAGTGATCATTTTCTTATCCGACACCCCCAGCTGGCGCAATGTATCATAAACTACCTGCATATGTTCATCCATCTGGGGATTGGAAGCGTCTACCACATGGAGGATCATATCTGCATATTTGGCTTCCTCCAATGTACTTTTAAAGGCCTCGATCAGATGATGCGGCAGTTTTCGAATAAATCCTACCGTATCTGTCAGAAGAATCTGCTGTCTGCCCGGAAGATCCAGCGCCCTTGTCGTTGGATCCAGCGTGGCAAATAACTGGTTTTCCTCCAGAACCCCTGCCTGCGTCATTGTATTGAGCAGTGTAGATTTTCCTGCGTTAGTATATCCCACGATTGCCGCCACCTTCACCTGACTCTTATCCCGCTGGCTGCGAATCAGTTCCCTGTGCTTCTGCACCTGCTCCAGCTGTTCTTTCAGCTGACCGATCCGGCTGTGGATCAGTCGACGGTCCATCTCCAGCTTTTTCTCACCCGGGCCACGGGTACCAATGCCACCTCCGAGACGGGACAGCGAGGCACGCATACCGACCAGTCTTGCCGCCCGGTACTTTAATTGTGCAAGTTCTACCTGGATCTTTCCTTCGCTGGTCTTTGCACGCTGCGCAAAGATGTCCAGAATCACCATGGTTCTGTCCATCACCTTACATTCCAGTTCCTGCTCCAGATTATTTAGCTGTGCCGGTGAGAGTTCATCATCACAGATCACACCAGTGGCATCCAAATCATACAACAACTCTTTCAGTTCTTCCAGCTTTCCTTTTCCCAGATAGGTTGCCGGATGAATGGTCTCTCTGCTTTGCATGATCGTCCCAACAGTTACGGCCCCGGCTGTCTCAGCCAGTTCTCTCAGTTCATATAAAGATTGTACGGTATCATCAGACTCATATGTCTGTACGCCTGCCAGAATCACCCGTTCCAGCTGTTCCCCCATCTCATACATGCTTTTTCCTCCTATCTTGTAGAAAGAAACTCGTTCTCCCGAAGAGCCGCCTCATCTTCCGGATACTGTTCCAGATATATCTTCATCTTTTCTTTTGCTGCAGCAAAATCTCGTTTATATTCATAGGCCACAATTTCATTATAAAGCAGACCCTGTTCGTCCTCTTTGGAATTTTCCTTCAGACCCTGTGCGATATTCTCCAGTGCGCTATCATATGCACCATCATAAATATCACACATTGCCAGTCCGTTATAGGCCTTGGCACCCTTCTCACTCTTTTGCAGATATTCCTGATACATGGATCTGGCACTTGCCGGATCTTCCATCTCCAGATATACCCGGCCCAAAAGCAGCATGGCATCCTCATATCCCTGTTCCATCGCTGTTTTCAATTCATCTCTGGCTGCCTCATAATTTTTTTCATATTCGTAGATTCTTCCTCTGTGATAGCAATCTTCTCCGTCCTGAGGTTCTAACTCCAGAGCCATCTTCAGATAGGCATCACCATCTACTGCCTTGTTGTGATCCACATAAATCTGATAAATATTGATATACAGATTATAATCTTCACAGCCTTCCAGTGCTCTCTGAAAGTCTTTTTCGGCATTTTTATAATCTTCCATGGAAATATATGCCTTTCCTCTCAGAAAGAATGCCTGTTCGTCTTCCCCGGCCTTCAGTATCTCGCTGTACACTTCAATCGCTTTATCTACCTCGCCATAATCCATGCGTGCCTGGGCAAGATAAAACTGTACATCTTTTTTAAATTCCTTATCCGGATCATCCATATTGTTCAGACTTCGCGAAAAAGCAGCAATCGCCTCCGGATAGGCCTTTTCTGAATAATAGGCAATTCCTTCTGCCCGGTAACTTTCTGCCAGTCTGCTGTTTTGATCGATTACCTGCTGAAATTCGTTTACTGCAGTAGTGTAATCTTTTTTTTCCATAGCCGCCCAGCCGCTTTCATAATGTTGTGCCGCATTATTTTTCCCACAGCCGCAGAACACCATCAGCGCACATCCAACCGCCAGTACCTCTTTTCTCATGACAAAATCAGTCCCTCTTTGTCCATCACTTCAATCACGCGCTGTACCATTTCACGACAGATCGCATCTTTTTTCGCTTCTACCATAACACGAATGACCGGTTCAGTGCCACTCTCCCGCACAAGAATTCTTCCGTCTTCTCCTAATTCTTTCTCCACCGAGGCAACTGCCTTCTTTACTTCTTCGTTGTTTCTTGCAGCTGTTTTATTGGCAACACGAACATTTTCCAGAAGCTGAGGATAAATGGAAACTTCTGATGCAAGAGTATTTAATAACTGTTTTTTTTCAATAATAACTTCCATCAGCATCAAAGATGTCAGGATACCATCTCCGGTAGTAGCATGTTTGCTGAAAATAATATGTCCGGACTGTTCACCGCCGAGACTGTGTCCGTTTGCCATCATGTTTTCACAGACATATTTATCTCCTACTGCTGTTTTTTCGTACCGGATACCTTCCCTGTCACAGGCTTTATAAAGACCAAGGTTGGACATAATCGTAGTGACGATCGTATTATTTTCCAGTTTTCCGGTCTCTTTCATATATTTTCCACAGATATACAGGATCAGATCTCCGTCGACTACATTTCCCAGATGATCCACAGCGATACACCGATCCGCATCTCCGTCATATGCAAATCCCACATCCAGATGTTTTTCTTTGACAAATTGCTGCAGCACTTCGATATGCGTTGATCCGCAGTTCGTATTGATGTTCGTTCCATCCGGCTCATTATTGATGACATAGGTTTTTGCTCCCAGTGCATCAAACACACTCTTGGCTACCGAGGAAGCACTTCCATTAGAACAGTCCAGTCCTACTCTGTAGTTTTTGAACGAACGGGTAGGAATGGAAATCAGATAACCGATGTACCGGTTTCGTCCGGCCGCAAAATCCACCGTCCGACCAATCTTTTCTTTTGTTGCAAACGGAATCTTCGGAACATCATCATCAATATATCCTTCAATCATGGCTTCCACTTCCGCATCCATCTTTTGCCCGTTTCCGCCAATGATCTTGATGCCGTTATCATAAAATGGATTGTGACTGGCAGAAATCATAATTCCACAGTCAAAATTTTCCGTCCGCACTACATAGGAAACGCTTGGTGTGGTGGTTACATGAAGCAGATACGCATCCGCACCGGAAGCAGTCAGTCCTGCAACCAGAGAATACTCAAACATGTAGCTGCTTCTTCTTGTATCTTTTCCGATCACAATCTGTGCTTTGTGTTCTCTTCCGTAATACCATCCAAGGAATCTTCCTACTTTATAAGCATGTTCCACAGTCAGATCCACATTCGCTTCTCCACGAAAACCATCGGTACCAAAATATTTTCCCATGATGTTTCCTCCGATCCTTTTATTTACATATTTTGTTTATTGGTTCATTTTTGCCAGCTTGGCTGTCTGGTCTGCTGCGATCAGGCTGTCAATGATCTCATCAAGATCACCATTTAAGATTGTATCCAGACGATGCAGGGTCAGTTTGATTCTGTGATCTGTCACACGGCCCTGCGGAAAGTTATAGGTACGGATCTTCTCGGAACGGTCTCCCGTACCTACCTGGCTTCTTCTTGCTTCCGCTTCTTCGTCATGACGTTTCTGTAACTCCATATCATACAGACGGGAGCGCAGAACACGCAGTGCCTTATCTCTGTTTTTGAGCTGTGATTTTTCATCCTGGCAGGAAATTACAATACCGGTCGGGATATGAGTCAGACGTACCGCGGAGTCTGTGGTGTTGACACACTGTCCACCGTTACCGGATGCACGGAATACATCAAACTTACAGTCATTCAGATCCAGCTGGAAATCAATTTCTTCTGCTTCCGGCATGATTGCTACAGTAATCGTAGAAGTATGGATACGTCCACCGGACTCTGTCTCCGGTACACGCTGTACACGGTGCACACCACTTTCGTACTTCAGACGGGAATATGCTCCTGCACCATTGATCATGAAAGTAACTTCCTTGAAACCGCCGATCCCGTTTTCATTCAGAGACATCAGCTCGGTCTTCCATCTGCGGGACTCTGCATATTTTACATACATACGATAGATTTCAGCGGCAAATAAAGCAGCCTCGTCACCACCGGCGCCGGCGCGTATCTCAACGATAACATTTTTACTGTCATTCGGATCTTTAGGCAACAACAGGATCTTCAGTTCTGTCTCCAGTTCTTCAATTCTGTTTTTTGCATCTGCCAGCTCTTCTTTCAGCATCTCACGCATCTCTTCGTCAGATTCTTCATCCAGCATCATCAGACTCTCTTCCACCGTCTGCTGACACGCTTTATATTCTTTGTATGCATCCACAATTGGCTGCAGTTCGCTCTGTTCCTTCATCAGCTTCTGAAAACGTGCAGGATCATTTGCAACTCCCGGCTCGTTTAATTCACTTAAAATTTCTTCCAGACGAACCAGCAGATCTTCTAATTTATCAAACATTTCTCTTCCTCCTGGTATATTTCGTAACTGTTCAGTACCTTCACAGTTACGATTCAAAATTCATTCCAATTATTGTTTTTCTGTCCAATGGCTACCCGGTCAAGTCCTGCCAGATCTTTGATGATCTTTACCTGTCCATAGCCGGCTTCTGTCATCATCTCTTTCAGTGCCTCTCCCTGATCATATCCGATCTCAAAGCAGAGCCATCCTCCCTGTTCCAGATATTCACCTGCCTGCGCCACAATCTCCCGGTAAAAATATAACCCGTCTTCCATTCCGTCAAGTGCCAATATCGGCTCATGCTCCCGTACCTCCGGCATCAGTCCCTCCAGTTCTTTCGTGGCAATATACGGTGGATTCGACACGATCACATCATAAACTCCCTCAACATCCGAAAACAGATCACTCTCTCTGAAATCCGCTGTGAGTCCCATCCTGTTTCTGTTTGCAATTGCAACCTGCAGTGCATCTTTGGAAATATCTACACCTGTTGCCGCGCTGATCCTGCCCTTACATTCTTCCAGCAAGCTCAGCAAAATACAGCCGCTTCCGGTACATACATCTAATAACCGACATCCCGGCATAATATGTTTTATTGTCTCCTCCACCAGAACTTCCGTATCAAATCGTGGAATCAGCACACTGGAATTAACCAGAAATTCATACCCCATAAACCAGGCTTTTCCGGTCAGATATTGTACCGGAATCCGTTTTGCCCGGTCCCGGATCATCTCTTCATATCTTTTTTGTACATCCAGGTCTATTTTATCAGTTCCGTGAAGAAAATAATAGCTTTTTTCTATTCCGAAGACTTCTTCCATCAACATCCATGCATCCTGTCCGCTGTCCGGTACTTCGGCTTTCTCCAGTGTTTCGCTTCCCCATGAAAGCAATTGTCTCAATGTACTCATGACTTTTCTCCGTATTGTTCCGGAAAGTTTTCTTTCAGATAACTTCTCCAGTCAAATACCGCTTCTACCGCTGCGATAGCAACCTCTGCCATCTCCGGTTCCGGCTCTCTCGTTGTCAGATGCTGTAACATCAGCCCCGGTTTACTCAACAATGCTACAATTTTGTTATCACTTTTTCCTGCCAGCCGGATAATCTCATAAGATACTCCGGCGATAACCGGCATCAGAAGCAGACGGATCACTACCCGCAGTACCGGTGAAGACACCCGGATAAACAAAAAGAAAATAATGCTGACGATCATGACAAACAGCAAAAAGCTGGTTCCGCAGCGTTTATGTTCTCTGGAACTTTTCATTACATTTTCCACATTCAGTTCCAGTCCGTGTTCCACACAGTTAATACACTTATGTTCCGCTCCGTGATACATAAATACTCTCTGAATATCTTTCATTCTGGAAATCAGCACCAGATAACCGAGAAACAGAATCATGCGTACACATGCTTCTGCAACAGCGATCACGCCTTCGGACGTCGTCACATTCCGAAGAAAGCCTGCCAGAAAATACGGCAGCATGATAAACAGGGCTATGGAAAATATCACAGAAAATGTCATTGTCCCATACATCAGCCATTTTTCTTCTTTTTCTTTCTGTTCTTCTGTCTTTTCTTTCCCTGGTTTCTTCGCATCCTCTTCTTCGTCCTCAATAAAACTTGCCGAATACATCAGACACCGGATCCCCACAACCAAAGATTCAAAAAAAGAAGCCACACCCCGGAAAACAGGCAGTTTCCAAATGCTACTGTCTTTTGCCCAGCTCCTGTATGGCTCCACCTTCACCTCGATCTCACCGTCCGGTTTTCTGACACCAATGGAATACTGATCTCCACTGCGCATCATGATACCTTCCATGACAGCCTGACCACCTATATTTGAAGATTTCATCGTTTCTCCCTTACATTCCTATAGAGAAAAACAGGTTGAGATTTGTAAAAACCTCAACCCGCTTGTCTTTTCTTATTGTCTTATGCGTTAATACCGTATTTTTTGTTGAACTTATCAATACGTCCACGAGCTGCAGCAGCTTTCTGCTGACCTGTGTAGAATGGATGACATTTGGAGCAGATTTCTACGTGGATATCTTTCTTTGTAGAACCTGTTACAAATGTGTTACCACAGTTGCAGGTTACTGTTGCCTGATAATAATCTGGATGGATTCCTTCTCTCATTTCTTTCACCTCTTCCAATTTTCTTATATATATTTTACTATTTTCTCAAATTTAAACAGCTTGTAAAGTATAACATATGCTCTATAAAAAAGCAAGTGCTTTTAGATAAATTTCTGATTCTTTACCTGATTTACCAGTTCCTGATTGTTTCTGGTTTTTGTAAACATGTTCAGTATGTTCTCCACCGCCTCATCTGCTTTCATACCATTCAACGCTTTTCGCATGATATAGACAGCTTCCTGTTCATCCTGACTCAGTAAAAGATCCTCTCTTCTTGTTCCGGATTTTGCAATATCAATGGCCGGGAACACTCTCTTTTCCTGCAGTTTCCGATCCAGTACCAGCTCCATATTGCCAGTGCCCTTAAATTCTTCATATACCACATCATCCATCTTACTTCCGGTATCCACAAGTGCTGTGGCAAGGATAGTAAGGCTTCCGCCCTCTCTCATATTTCTTGCCGCACCGAAGAATCGTTTCGGCATATGCAGAGCTGCCGGATCAAGACCACCGGAAAGTGTTCTTCCGCTTGGTGGAACAGTCAGATTGTATGCCCTTGCCAGTCGTGTGATACTGTCAATAAAGATTGTAACGTCTTTTTTATGTTCTACCAGACGTTTTGCTCGTTCAATAGTCATCTCAGACACCCGTTTGTGATGTTCCGGCTGCTCATCAAACGTAGAATAGATGACTTCCACGTTATCCCCGCGAATCGCTTCCCTGATATCCGTTACTTCCTCCGGGCGTTCATCAATCAGAAGAATGATCAGATGCATATCCGGGCTGTTTCGAAGAATGGACTGTGCAGCCTCTTTCAACAGGGTCGTTTTACCTGCCTTCGGCGGAGATACGATCATACCTCTCTGACCTTTTCCGATTGGACTGATCAGATCTACGATCCGCATCGCCATACTTCCGCCAGGGCGTTCCAGACGAAGACGGGAATCCGGAAAGATCGGGGTCATATCTTCAAAGCTATATCGTTTCGTATTTTCATTCGGTGACATACCGTTGATAGAAGTCACATACAGCAGTGCTCCAAACTTTTCATTTTCTTTTCTTACTCTTGTACTTCCCCGTACAATATCTCCCGTTTTCAGATTAAAGCGGCGGATCTGTGAAGGGGATACATACACATCATTCTCACCCGGCATATAATTATCACTGCGGATAAATCCATAACCATCAGCAAGCACTTCCAGAATACCGTTTGCCTCGATTCCACTGTCCAGCTGTCCAAATTCTGCTTTTTTATCCTCGATCTGTTTTTCCTGCTCTTTCGCATCCTCCTCCAGCATCCGCTGTACCAGTTCATCTTTTCTCAGAGCAGAGATTCCTTTCAGTCCTCTTGCTTTGGCTACTTCCCGAAGCTCTCCTGCTGATAATGATTCGTATTTTTCTCTCATCGCATGATTCCTTTCTATATGTCTGATCTGACACCTGAGATGGTTCTAGCCTACCATCGTGTCTGTGGTTTGTCAACTTATGCCTCTGCTTTACCCTGGAAAATTTCCCCAGAAATAATGCAGGCGGATATTCTTCCCCTTCTCTGATCGTTTTTGTCTGAAAATCACTACACGGACACATCTCGATTCCCATGTCCTGGTATGCTGCCGGATATACTGCTGCACCCCCTGCAAGATCCACCAGCCATTTTCTTTCTTTTATCATACAATGGCCTCCTTTTTCATTTTTCTATCATGTTTTATTATCCGGGAAATCAATGAGAATCTAAGATATGAACATCAGCAATTTCTATAAAATGCGGTTAGTGGGACTCGAACCCACACGGTTGCCCACTGGCACCTAAAACCAGCGCGTCTGCCAATTCCGCCATAACCGCCTGTGTATGTGTTCTGCACAGAAAACGAAAAAAGGACAAGCACTAGGCTTGTCCGATGAGACATCGGGGATTCGAACCCCGGACAACTTGATTAAAAGTCAAGTGCTCTACCAACTGAGCTAATATCCCATAACCTGGGCTAGGCAGATTCGAACTGCCGAATGCAGGAGTCAAAGTCCTGTGCCTTACCGCTTGGCGATAGCCCAACGTACGCCTTACGGCAGGGTGGATACAGGGATTCGAACCCTGGGCCTCCAGAGCCACAATCTGGCGCGCTAACCAACTGCGCTATACCCACCATACCTTTCCTCTTTAGAGAAAAGAAACGTGCTTGGAGGGATTCGAACCCCCGACCCACGGCTTAGAAGGCCGTTGCTCTATCCAACTGAGCTACAAACACGTACTCATCAGATATGTCTGATGGAAGCGGGTGATGGGAATCGAACCCACGTATCCAGCTTGGAAGGCTGGTGTTCTACCATTGAACTACACCCGCATAGGAATTATTTAGTTGTTAAACGAGACAAAATACACTTCGCAGATTTTACTCGTCATCGCGACACTCGTTAAGTCCTCATGCAAGCACGGACTTTTACTCGTTGTTCGCGTAAGTCGGGGTGACAGGATTCGAACCTGCGACCTCCTGGTCCCAAACCAGGCGCTCTAGCCAAGCTGAGCCACACCCCGTTTTGTTCCTCGTGTTGAGCTCTCTCGCTCAGCACAAGGAGTATTATAGTGTATAGTTTGCTAAAAGTCAACACCTTTTTTTAATTTTTTTTATTTTCCTGATTTTTCCTTATTTTTCAGGATTTCTCGAGGTATCTGTGTTCGTAATGTGCCTTTCCCTGTTCATCAATTTGCATAACAAGATAACTCGGTTTTCGTCCCGGCTGGCGCGGGTAAGAAAGACTGCCCGGATTTAAAACTGTCAGATCCTCCTCTTCGTCCAGGTAAGGATAATGGGTATGTCCAAACATTACAACCTGTACCTGACGACTCCTGGCTTCTTCTTCCAGCTGACAGGTACTTAACGAAACACCGTGCATATGTCCATGTGTTACCATAATGCGATAATTTTCCAGACTGAATACTTCTTCCTTTGGCAAATCGCTGAAAAAATCGTTATTTCCTCTCACAAAGAAACAGGGACATTCTACAGCCTCCGGGATATAATCCTCTGATCCTTCCAGATCTCCGCAGTGGATCAGCGCATCAATCGGCCATTCCCGCTGCAGGACACGCATCAGATTTTCGTCATGTCCGTGTGTATCACTGACTACCAAAATCTTCATTCTGCATTCACACTTTCTTTCAGAATCTCCCTCATCTTTTCCAGGGCTTTTCCTCTGTGACTTACTGCATTCTTCTGTTCTTCCGATAGTTCAGCTGTTGTACAGCCGAATTCCGGTACATAAAAGATAGGATCATAACCAAATCCGTTCTCACCACGTTCTTCATATCCGATCCGGCCTTCGATCACACCCTCGGTTGTCTTTATGGTTCCATCCGGAAATGCTGCTGCAATTGCACAGACAAAGCGTGCCGTTCTTTTTTCATCCGGTACACCTGTCAGCCGTTCGATCAGATTGGTATTTTTTACCCTGTAAGAGGTATCTTCTCCCATATATCTTGCGGAATAAATTCCAGGCTCTTTATTGAGATAGTCAATTTCCAGTCCGGAATCGTCTGCCAGCACCAGTTCTCCGGTCAGTTCCATGATCGTTTTTGCCTTGATGATGGCATTTTCCTCAAAGGTTTTTCCGTCTTCCACAATATCCGCTTCGATCCCTGCCTGTTTCATGGACAGGATCTCTACCGGAAGATCTGCCAGAATCTCCCGGATTTCCCGCATCTTATTCTGATTGCCTGTGGCAAATATCAAACGTTTCATCGTGTCTCTCCCTCTCTGCGTTTCGGTGGTTTTGGGCCAAGGAACTGATAGTAATAGGTCCGGATCATACCGTTATAAATTTTCCGGTTCTTATCTGCTTTTCTTCCAATATAGCGTTCTGCATCCTGGTAACTGGTGATCAGATACATCGACCAGGCATCCAGTTTTTCATATACCTCACCGATCTGACGATACAGTCCGGGAAGCATCTCTTTTTCTTCAAGACGTTCGCCGTACGGCGGATTGGTAATTATAAATCCATATTTTTTCGGATGACGCAGTTTCTCCACTTCTCTCTGCTGAAAATGAATCAGATGATCCACGCCTGCTGCCACTGCATTTTCTCTTGCATTTTTTACCACTTCCGGATCGATATCGTATCCCTGCAGATCCAGACTTTCTTCCATATGTACCAGATCCTGCGCTTCTTCCAGCGCATTATACCAGTGTTTGCGCGGAATCAGGTTCGTCCAGTCTTCTGCCAGAAAGGAACGGTTCATACCTGGCGCAATATTACATGCCATCATCGCAGCTTCGATCGGGAAGGTTCCGCTTCCACAGAAAGGATCCACCAGGATCCGGTCTTTCTTCCACGGAGTCAACATGATCAGTGCCGCTGCAAGCGTCTCGGAGATCGGTGCTTTTGACTGTAATTTCCGATATCCTCGCTTATGAAGAGATACCCCTGTTGTGTCAATTCCCACGGTTACGATATCTTTCATCAGCGATACGCGCACCGGATAGCTGACACCATCTTCTTCAAAATGCTCTCTGTGATATTTCTGCTTCATCCGTTCTACCATGGCTTTTTTCATGATTGACTGGATATCAGAAGGACTGAAAAGTTTGCTTTTGATCGAAGAAGCTTTTTTCACCCAGAACTTTCCGTTTTCCGGGATATATTCTTCCCACGGGAGAGCTTTCGTTTTCTCAAACAGCTCATCATAGGTACACGCCTTAAATTCTCCTGCTTTTAACAGAACTCTCTCTGCGGTTCGAAGAAACATATTGGCATAAGCCACCGCTTCCTCATCTCCCCAGAAACTTACCTTTCCATCTTCTACCTTGCTGATCTCATAACCAAGATCCAGGATTTCTCTTTTTAATACTGCTTCCAGTCCGAAGTGACAGGGGGCAATCAGTTCAAATTGTCTCATAAATCATATTCCTTTATTATTTCTTCATCGAATGTTTTGATGGTGAATCGACTGTTTTCCAGTATTGCATAGGTAGGCGGATTCCCTTCCTTCGGAATCGACACGGAACCCGGATTCAGGATCGTGATATCCCCTACTTTTTCCGCCCTGAGTACATGAGTATGCCCATGCATGAAAATATCGCCCGGTTTTAACGGTGGCAGATTATGTTCGTTATAAATATGCCCATGGCTCATATAGAATGTTTTCCCGTCAATTTCCATCCAGCCATAATCTGCCAGTACCGGAAATTCCAGTACCATCTGGTCCACTTCCGCATCACAGTTTCCTCTCACATTATAGATCCGGTTCTTTTCTTTATTCAGCATCCGAATCACTTCTTTTGGTGCATATTCCTTGGGAAGATCATTTCGCGGACCATGATACAACAGGTCCCCCAGCAGAATCAGACGATCTGCCTGCTCTTTTTCCAGAGCTTCCATCATTTTTCTGCAATACCAGGCAGATCCATGAATATCTGAGGCAATCATATATTTCATTGACTTTTCTCCTTTGTCAGAGGACGGCAGTACCGTCCTCTTTTTCTACATTTTAAAATTTACATAGTAACTGTTCAGTACCCTCACAGTTACGTTTACATTATGCTTTATTCTACTATGATTATTCGGAAAACACAAGATTTCTTCCTTTATATTCTGTAATTCCTCCTGCCACGGAAAGGGCACGGTATCCCTGTCGTATCATCTCCCGGACTGCCGCCATGCTGGTAGCTCCCCGTTCACAGTACACCACAATCTCTTTTTCTCCCGGCAGATCCCACTCCTTTCCAGGTTCATAAGGGATGTTCACTGCGTATCGGATATGTGATCTGCGGTATTCTTCCCCGGAACGTACATCAACGATCCAGACCCCCGGATAACGGGCTACGTACTGGTCCAGCTTTCGTGGAGAGACCAGAGGTATATCCACAACCAAACTCCTTTTTTCTTATCTTATGCACACGTTCCACCGACCGCACATCCGTAATCTTTTATGTACCGGTCTGTCCCGGTGGCAAATTCCGGGACAGACTGTTTTTTTACTGTCTGTTTTTATCGCTGTAACGATTGGTGCTGCTCTTGTCATAGCTGTCAGAGCCATAACGATTTTCTTTTTTCTGTGTTTTGACATTCTCATTTGTCTTGTCTGTCATACCGTATTTGTCAGTTTCTTTGTTCTCTTCGCTGCACCTGTTGTAGTTTTTAGACATGTGTATTTCCTCCTGCTCATCCTTGTTTTGTAAATGTTCCGTTGAATCATCGGTTTCATTTACAGAGTTAGTATGTCAAAAATAAGGGACTTTATTCATTTCTTTGTTGCATTTTCAAATGATCTGTATTATAATCAAACCTGTAAAAAGAATTTACCCTTCAAAAATTTTTTTTACAATTAATAACCCCTTATTAATTATTTATACTCCCCTCGAAAGGCCAGTAGCTCCCCTACTGGTCTTTCTCTTTGTCTGAAACCATGTTTTTCTGGGATTTGTCCCCACTTTTCTGTTTTATTATTTTCTTTCTCTGCAGGAAAAAAGCAGAAGTTTCGTTTTTTTCACGTAACTTCTGCTTTTTCTTATTTTTGTTTAAAATATGCCACAACCAATAAAACTATCATTAACGGGATCAATATCGGGAGCAGATGAATGAGCACTGTCCCGGCTGCCCACAGGATCATTGCCACAACCACAACAAAAATGACAGCCGCCAGCAGGCTGCCTCCCCTGGTCTTTATTTCCATACGATGCAGTTCTCTCTGTGTATCACCGCTCTCCTGTCCACCCCGTTCCTCATAAATATTGCTCTCCGGATGGCTGTACTCTTCCTGCGTCTCCTGTACATCCATCAGTGTTTTCGCAATCAGCAGAGGATCTCCGAGCTCTGTCAGTACTTCTTCCTCTGATCTGCCATTTTGCATCTGTTCCTGAATATAGTTTTCATAATAACGGATCTGTGCTGTCACTTCCTGTTGAGACATGGTCTGAGACAGCCGTGCCCGCAGTTTTTCCAAAAATTCTTCTTTTCTCATCGTTATCCTCTTTTTTCTGTCACTCATCTGGTTACTGATTGATGGCTGTACTGAAATCCTCTATCTTCTGAAGTACACGCTCTTTTTCACTTCCTTCCAGAACCATGGGCTGATAATTATTATACCCGGACTCCGAAGAAAGAGAACAGGGGATAATATTGGTCACATCGTCTTCTGCCAGTTTCCCGTTTTCAACGGTAAAGGTCTGCTGAAAAATCATCGTATCCTTATCTGACGGATTCTTGTTTCCGCCAAAGCAGAAGTTTCCAAGACTGTATACAATATTTTTTCCCTGATATTTTTCTATTCCCTGAAGAACATGTGGATGATGTCCTACTACCAGATCTGCTCCCTGATCAATTGCCAGATGAGCCAGTGTTTTCTGGGCATCGTCCGGAATGTTCGATTTTTCCGTTCCCCAGTGGAAGCTTACAATGATTACCTGGGCTCCCTGATTCTTTACCTCCTGTATGGTATCAATAACCTGCTGTTGTCTACCGATCCCGTCTTTCAGTTCATAGATTCCGATCAGTCCCACTTTGATGCCTTTTACATCCATCACAGCTGTCCGATCATAGCCAAAAGTCGTAATTCCGGCTGCCTCCAGATACTGAATCGTATCTTCATAACTCTGATCTCCGTAATCATGACTGTGGTTGTTGGCAAGGTTGGTGGCCTCCACGCCACCCCGGGTAAGGATCTCTGTATAAGAAGGATCACCTTTGAAAGCAAATGTTTTTTCCTGTCGGGCATCGGAGGTTGTCAGCGTTCCTTCCATATTTGCCACAGTGAGATCGTCCGCTGTAAATATTTCTTTTACATTCTGGAAAAAGTATCCCGGATCGTTTTTCATCTGATAAAATGCATCAAAACTGGTGCTCGGATCAAAGTTTATATCCGTTCCCAGCGTACAGTCACCCACCATACTGACCGTGATAGAAACCGGTTCACCTGTCGGTTCGGGTGTCGTTGGTTCATTCCGGGAGTCTCCGGACGTACTGTCCGCAGAATTGTCATCTTCCGATGCTATTTTTTCTTCCTGCTGTTCTTGTTTTGCATTTTTTTGATCCGTCTGTACCTCTCGCCGATTCAGCACTTTGGTAAGTGCTGCTGCTCCCACAAGAAGTGCCAGAAAAATAGCAACGGTGATGGCTCCGATCTGCATGTACACAATTTTTTGTCGATGACTCAATCGCCGTCTCCTAGATTTTTTTCTTTGCCGTTTTTTATCCATTTTATCGCCAACTTTCTGTCTGTACTCTTTGCTTCTTCTGATGTATTGTTTTTCCATGCTTATTCTTCATGATACCTGCTTTTGTCTGAAACTGCAAGTATTCTACTTCTTTTTCCGTTTACTTTTTTCTTTCAGATGTTTATAATATTTGTAACATTCTTCGTAACTATTCAGTAACCACTGTACCGCGAGGTGTTTTGGCATAAATATGCCAAAATCCCAAGACATACAAGCCAAAATGCATTTAAACGATAAAAACTCGCAAAGCGTATTTTTATCGTTTAAATGCATTTTGGCACGTAACTGTGAAGGTACTGAACAGTTACCATTCTTCACAGAAAGGTAAATGTTTTATGAAAAAGACAAACCCATATCAGGTCACCGAATGGTACCGTTCTGTCATCCGTACCCAAATAAAGCCGGGAGATCTGTGTATCGATGCTACCATGGGAAACGGCCATGATACATTATTTTTAAGCCAGCTGGCTGGTCCGTCCGGATGTGTCCTGGCTTTTGATATTCAGCAGGCTGCCCTTGATTCCACCAAAGCACTTTTACAGGAACACGAACATCTGGCACCCGTACAACTTTTACTGGACAGCCATGCACACATGTCTTCTTACGCAGACCCGGGAACGGTTTCCTGTATCGTTTTTAATCTTGGATATCTTCCTTCGGGAGATCATTCGATCGCCACCCACAAAGAGTCAACAATTGTAGCACTGGAACAAGGACTGGAACTTTTAAAGACAGGCGGATGCATCAGTCTTTGTATTTACAGTGGAGGTGATAGTGGCTTTGAGGAACGGGACGGTGTACTGGATTATCTGAAGGGATTGGATTCAAAGAAATATCTGGTGGTACTTTCCTGTTATTATAATCGACCGAATCATCCGCCGATTCCTGTGATAATTTATAAGATGTAGAGGGAAAACGGAAAGTTGGTAAAAAAGATACCAGAGTCAAATGGTCTGAAATCTTCCTACAAGCAAGCCTGCATCAGATTTCAGATCTTTTGACCCTGGTATCATCATTATATTGGATCCAGAGGAAATCCTATGGTGATTTTGGTTCCCTGGCCCGGCTGGCTTTCGGTTCGGATCTGGGCATGATGAAGGGCTGCGCCGTGTTTTACGATAGACAGTCCCAGTCCTGTACCGCCGGTCTGCCTGGAATGACTTTTATCTACACGATAAAAGCGTTCGTAAACTCGCTCCTGTTCTTCTTTGGCAATTCCTATTCCGGTGTCCTCCACCTGCCAGTATATTTTATCTGTAGTTTTCCACATCCGTACCCATAATATTCCATGTTCCACATTGTACTTAATACCATTATCCATCAGATTATACAACATCTCATATAAGATCTGACGCACACCTGTAATTTCCTGTGTTGCTCCTTCGATTTTCATCGTGATATCTTTTTTCTTGGCCGCATGATGAAGGGTAGCTCCGATGTCTTCCGTCAGTTCATAGAGATCCACAACTTCTTCCTGCATCTGACTGGTTCCCTCTTCCAGTTTTGATAACTGGATAATATCCTGTACCAATGCAGTAAGTCGATTGGCTTCCTGATGGATCCTGGAGGCGAATTCCGGAATGTCTGCCGGCTGAACCATGCCATTTTCAATCAGTTCCGCATATCCGGAGATCGACATCAGCGGAGTTTTTAATTCATGAGATACGTTAGCAGAAAATTCTCTCCGCATCTGTTCCGCGGCATTTTTTTCTGTGATATCCCACACCATAATTACTGCACCATACGTTTTTCCCGTTACCTTTACCGGATTGGCAAGAAGCTGGTAGAATCGTCCATGAGTTTCAAGCACCGTCTCGATATGCTCGCCTGCCAATGCTCCATCCAGTGCTTTTTTCAATTCTTTATTCCGGCTTACACGGCTGATTGGTCTTCGGATACAATCGCTCGCCTGTACCTGGAACAGTTCCTGGGCCGCTTTGTTGATCGACAATACTTCTGTCTGACTTGCAACCACAAGACCGTCTTTCATATTTTCTGTAATTGCCAGATATTCTTCATGACGTTCTTTCAATTCCTGGATCTGTCCGGCAATCTGTCTGTTCTGTTCATGTACACGCATCAGAAGCGGTCGTAATTCTTCATATTCCACATGTCGCAGCGGGTGTTCCAGATCCATCGTATTGATTGGTTCCACTAGTTTTTTTGTCTGGTTCTGAATCACAAAAAACGCTATTCCGATGATTGCCAACACCAAAACAGCCACCAGTGTAATCCCTGACTGCAGATACCCAAGAACAGAATCGATGCTTCTTGATACACGGAGAATTTTTCCGTCCTCCAGCAGGATAGCGTAGTAAAAAGTCTGTTTGTCCAGTGTTTCCGAATATCGCAGCATCTCACCGGAGCCTTTTTTTTCTGCTTCCTTTACTTCCGGGCGGTTACCGTGGTTTCCCATGGCAGATGCATCTTCCAGCGAATCGTACAACACCGTACCATCCGTATTTAACAGTGTGATCCTGTTATCCGACTTCAGACTGCTGATTTTCTCGTTCAGATAGTCGCCTTCCGTTTCCTCAATTGCTACTCTGATGTATTCCGCTTCTTCCCGTACACTGTCGTGCATGTATCCGTTAAATTTACTGTACATTGTCAGGCTGACAACTAAAAAGGTAAGCAGAATGGAGACCGTCAAAAGGACTCCAACCTGCTTTAAAATTTTCTGTCTCATGCTTCGTCTCCCATACGATAACCTACACCACGGACAGTTTCAATACATGCACCTGCTTCGCCGAGTTTCTGACGCAGAGTACGTACATGGACATCCACAGTTCTGGTCTCCCCATCAAAATCGTATCCCCAGATTCTGGTAAGCAACTGGTCACGTGTCAGGACAATTCCTCTGTTTTCCACCAGATATTTTAACAATTCAAATTCTTTCAGAGTCAGTTCTACCTTCTGTCCGTGCACCAGCACTTCATGGCGCTGAATTCGAATCTGGATCGGACCATGAACCAATGTCTCCTCCGTCCGGCTTCCCCCTCTTCGAAGTACCGCCTTCACGCGGGAGATAAATTCCATCATGCCGAATGGTTTAGTAATATAATCATCCGCACCAAGATCCAGACCTTTTACTTTATCAAATTCCGCACCTTTTGCAGTAACCATAATCACCGGGACATCACGTACTTCCGGCATCTGACGGATTTTTTCCAAAATCGTATAACCATCGTCTCCCGGAAGCATGATATCCAGCAGTATCAGATCCGGAATCAGATTACCCAATTCTTCAAATAACTGTGTACCATTTTCCAGCCCCTTAGCCTCAAATCCCGTGGAATGCAGGGTATACACCAGCAGTTCCCGAATGTTTCTTTCATCCTCAACACAGTAAATCATATGTCTCTCCTATTTTTATGGCAGCAAATACTTTTCTTCTTCTTCTAATACCAGTCCGCGGAATATCTCACTGTCTTCATTTTTTACGCTGTTCAGATATCCATGTGTATCATAAGTATCTTCTCTTACCTGTGTCACGCACACCGCAATATTGGAACAATGATCTGCCACTCGCTCGAGACTGGTCGTAATATCCGAAAGAATAAATCCAAGTTCAATCGTACATTTTCCCTCTCTCAGTCTGCGGATATGACGCTTTTTCACTTCCTGGTTCAGCTCATCCACTACTGCCTCCAACGGTTCTACTTTCTGTGCCAGTTTCTCATCCTGATCACGGAATACCGCATAAGCTTTCTCCACAATATCCTGCACCGCTCTGCTGAAAACTTTCAACTCTTCTTCTGCCTTCGGAGAAAATATCAGCTTTTTATCATGCATCTCCTGTGCTGCCTCCATGATGTTGATCGCATGGTCTGAGATTCGTTCAAAATCCCCGATACAATGCAGCACGATAGACAGCGTATGACTATCGTGGACACTGAGATTCTGTCTGGAAAGTTTTACCAGATACGTTCCCAGTTCATCTTCATACTGATCTACCAGATTTTCCAGCTCACCTACCTTTTTTGCTCCATCCTCCGTATAATTCCACAGGAGATCCATAGCAGTGAATAAGGTTCGCTTGGATTCTTCCGCCATTTTGTTTGCCACATGAACACTCTGTTCCATGGCAAACGCCGGTTTTTCCAGAAATCTGGAATCCAGAAGCTGTAATTCTTTTCTTTCTTCTTCTACTTCCGCCGGCTGTACATCATCACGGATGGTAAGACATGCAAGTTTTTCCAGTCCTTTGCCGAACGGAAGTAACAGCATCGTAGCAAATACATTAAACAGACTGTGTATCACAGCAATTCCTGCTGCATTTGTTGCCGTGCCAAGAAAGGAAAATCCAACGACTGCATTGACCGTGTAAAAGAGCACCATGAAAACAACCGTTCCGATAATATTAAAATACAGGTGTACCATGGCAGCACGCTTTGCGTTTTTAGTTGCTCCGATACTTGATAACAGTGCCGTCACGCAGGTACCGATATTTTGTCCCATAATGATCGGGATCGCGACCCCATAGCTTACCGCTCCGGTCACGCAAAGTGCCTGCAGGATACCGACAGACGCAGAAGAACTCTGTATGATCGCCGTCAGCACTGCTCCGGCTATCATACCGAGGACCGGATTGGAAAACGCTGTCAAAATACCGGTAAATTCCGGTACATTTGCCAGCGGTTTAACCGCATCGCTCATGGTTTCCATACCAAACATCAGCACAGCAAACCCAACCATGATTGCTCCGATATCCTTTTTCTTTTCATCTTTAATAAAGAGCAGAAAAATCACACCAATCACTGCAAGGAGCGGTGAAAAGGAACTAGGTTTACATAATTTTACAAAGACGTTATCTCCCTGCAACCCGGATAAACTGAGAATCCAGGAAGTTACGGTCGTACCAATGTTGGCACCCATGATAATTCCCACTGCCTGATTCAACTTCATAATACCCGAATTAACAAATCCGACAACCATAACGGTCGTCGCCGATGACGACTGAATCACAGCCGTCACACCGGCACCAAGCAATACTGCTTTGATCGGGTTAGATGTCAGATTTTCCAGAATCCTCTCCAGCTTTCCACCGGATACTTTTGCCAGCCCATCCCCCATAACCTGCATACCGTACAGAAACAGAGCCAGTCCTCCTACCATCGTTAATACACTGAATATGTCCATTATTGTCCTCCCAATGTTTTTCTTTTGATGGCACTATTGTATTAAATCCCTGTTAAATCTGTTCACAGTCTTTTGTTAAATCTATGTAAAGTGAGAAGGAATTCATTTTTCCTTTTTCTGCTGTTCCCGTTATTCACCCGTATAGCTCAAATATTCAATTTTTTTTCAATATATTTTTTTACATCATGATATACTTTTTCTTTTTCACGCTCATTCAGAATCTCATGACGCATACCCGGATACAATTTTCCTTTTGTATCCATATATCCGACTCGCCGCATCGTCTGTACTGCCTGGGCAAATTTTCTTGCTCCGCCAATACATGGGTCTTCATATCCTCCGATAAACAACACCGGCAGATCCGGATTGAAAAGTTTCCATCCTGTTTCCCGATACGTCTCATCCATCAGTTGAAACAGTACCTGATCCGCATCCACGGTAAAAGTAAATCCGCAAAGTTCCGAGGCTTCATAAGCACGCACAACCTGTTCATCCGAACAGCACCAGGCAAAGCGGCTTCCCTCACCTGCAAACTTCCCGGAATAGCTTCCCAGAGAAAGCAGTTCCAGAAAACGGCTGACATGGTGTGCCCCACTGATTTTTTCCTGTACAGCAGCCAGTGCAATCCCTATTTTTGCTCCCGGATTCTTTGATGGCGATCCACAGACCACCAACATATTCAGGAGATCATCGTATTTTTTTGTAAAACAGCGAACCACCATAGAACCCATGCTGTGCCCCAGTAAGATCAACGGTACTCCCTGCCATTCTTCTTTCAACATTCTGGTTACTTCAGCCGTATCCTCGATCAACGCATCCATACCGGCACCATACATATAACCCAGATCTTTTTTCGTCCGTACACTTTTTCCATGTCCACGGCAGTCATGGATCGCCGCAACATATCCGGCTTCTGCAAAATACTTCATAAATGGAAGATAGCGTTCTTTATACTCTGCCATACCGTGATGAATCTGCAGGATTGCTTTCGGTGCTTCTTCCGGAACCAGTATCAGCAAATCCAGTTCCAGTCCGTCAACCGGAGATTTCATCTTCTTTGATATCTTTGTGTATTCCATAGCATTCCTCCTGACTTTTTATATACTCTCAACTTGCGACATCTACCTTATACGCCGCAGTACGCATCCTCGCGGAGCGTTTTTTACATTACAGGAAATCAATTTCCTGTAATGTAAAAAAGGCTTTGTCATCACTGACAAAGCCCTTGTTCTAAGCACGAGACGGGATTCGAACCCGCGACCCTCGCCTTGGCAAGGCGATACTCCACCACTGAGCCACTCGTGCATATCCTTGTTCTTTCGAACAAAGATATCATACTATAAATTCCGACACCTGTCAACTAAATTGTTGTAATTTTTTGTGTTTTTTCTTCAAATCAATCTATTTACTGTTTTAAGGGCGCAAAATTGCACTCAGCACATACTGATTGTTCTGAAAATTTTTCTGGCTCAGTTCATCCAGACGAATCAGATCCACATCCAACCACATTTCTTCTGCAGCCGTCATCATATTGGCAAACATAATACCAAAATTTACCTCATCCCATTTTCCCAGTTTATCACTTGGATGTTTCTTGGAGAAAATATGGATTCGGCTGTCAAAAACTACGAAACGCCACGGCTGGCTGTTCATACTTGAAGGTGCCATCCTTGCTGCATCCAGTAACTGTTTCATCCACTGTCTCGGTGTTTCTTTATATACACACAGGTCATCCAAACTCAACCTCTTCGCTTCCGCCTGTTTCCGATAACAGCTTCCCTTGGGCTTTCCGAATGCCATCACCACCATCATCCGCTTTTTATCGCGATATTGATATTTTTTCTTAATGATCGGATTGCCGATAAAACAGCTTCCGATTCCTCTGGTGTACATATATAACGAAAGCTGCTCCATCAGATACCCTGCGTTCATCATCGCACGGTCTTTTTCTTCCGAATACAACACCAGATAATATGGTGCCTTGATTCCAAGAATACTGAGCATCTTATAATCATTCTGTCGATTGTCAAAAATCGCCAGTTCCGTCTCTACTCCTCCAAACAGCCCGTTAATTTCATCAAATTGTTTCAGAATGTCTTCCAGAACTTTCGGGCTGATCCCTTCATTTGTATAACTCCGGACGGATTTCCGGACAAAAATTGCTTCAAATAAGTTCATGTTATCACCTTTAATTTTTTCGTAACACTATTGTAACATGTTTTTTCTGTTTTGCAACCGCTTCCGGTACTTTTTTATGCGTTTTTTATTTGTTTCCCCTGTCTTAAGATGCAAGAACCCCAATCTGTTGCTGCACATCTGCCCTAAACTGTTCCCAGGCATCTTCGTGTTCCACAAAATATTTCGGACAGATTTTTCCTGTCACATCATAATGGCGGATCACATCCTGACTTGTAAGTCCGAATCTGTTACACAGCCAGGCTGTCAGCTGTACCATCGACTGATAAGTCACTGTGTTAAAAGCGCCTGTATCATCCGGGTGACAGCATTCGATGGATATGGTATCCCCATTTCGATCATTAGAAGCATATGCAATTTCCGTAGTTGGTATACATTGCACAACTTCCCCCTCCAGCCCTACAATAAAATGACTGCTGGCTTTTGTGGTATGTGCATCTTTAAGTCCCTCAAAATAATCCCTGTTTGCCATGGCGCTGCTTCCTGGATTCGCAGTATAGTGAATCACAATTCCATTTACCTGTTTCAGTGTGGCTCCCGGTCTGGAATATTCGTTGACATCCAGCAGTTCCACATCCAGTTCCGGAGCGCCTGTCCAGTCAATCTGTCCAGTCTCCTGTACCATATTTTTTCCCGTCTGTGAAAAAAATAATTTTTTGCATAAAAATATCAGACCAATAATACATAAAAAAGCAATACACAGTACAATCATCGATCGTCGGATCAATTGCTGTCTTCTTCGCTGTCTCGTCATCCGTCTTCTGTGAACTGTTCTGCTCCCCTGTCGGTTTCTCCCCCCAGTTCTTCTCCCACTCATAACACTTCTCCTGTATACCCAAAAAGGCGGCCTCCACCCCTGAGACCGCCTGCTTTATTTATTCCTCGTAACGGTTCAGTACCTTACGGATGATTCTCCACTGAATAGTTACTACTCATCAATGCTATAGTTTGGTGCTTCTTTTGTAATATGAATATCATGCGGATGAGATTCTTTTAAAGATGCTGAGGAAATCTTTACAAATTTTCCGGTTTCTTTTAATGTCTCAATATCTTTTGCTCCGCAATATCCCATACCGGAACGAAGTCCTCCGATTAACTGGAATACCGTGTCTTCCAGGTGACCTTTGTATGCGACACGACCTTCGACACCCTCCGGTACCAGTTTCTTCGCATCGGTCTGAAAATAACGGTCTTTACTTCCGTTCTCCATCGCTGCAATAGATCCCATACCACGGTATACTTTATATTTTCTACCCTGATACAGTTCAAAGCTTCCCGGACTCTCATCGCATCCGGCAAACATGCTGCCCATCATACATACATTCGCTCCGGCTGCAATCGCTTTCGTCATATCTCCGGAATACTTGATACCACCATCTGCGATGATCGGTACACCATATTCTTTTGCTGCATTATAACAGTCCATAACGGCTGTGATCTGCGGAACACCGATTCCTGCAACCACACGGGTTGTACAGATGGATCCAGGTCCGATACCTACTTTTACCGCATCGGCTCCGGCTTCGATCAGATCTCTGGTTGCTGCGCCTGTTGCAACGTTACCTGCAATCACCTGCAGATCCGGATATTTTGCTTTGATCTGACGCAGTGTTTTAAAGATATTTGCGGAATGTCCGTGAGCAGAGTCAATAACAATAACATCGACTTTCGCTTTTACCAGAGCATCCACACGCTCCAGAACATTTGCTGTGATTCCAACGGCAGCACCACAGAGCAGACGACCATTTTCATCTTTTGCAGACAACGGATATTTGATCTGCTTCTCAATATCTTTGATGGTGATCAGACCTTTCAGATTGAAGTCATCATCTACGATCGGCAATTTTTCTTTTCTTGCCTGTGCAAGAATCTTCTTGGCTTCTTCCAGAGTGATACCCTCTTTTGCTGTGATCAGTCCTTCGGATGTCATACAGTCTTTGATTTTCTTTGTAAAATCTTCTTCAAATTTCAGATCACGGTTAGTGATGATACCAACCAGTTTTCTGCCTTCCGTAATCGGTACGCCGGAAATTCTGAATTTTGCCATCAGATTATTGGCATCTTCCAGTGTATGTTCCGGTGAAAGGAAAAATGGGTCTGTGATGACTCCGTTCTCTGAACGCTTTACCTTGTCCACCTCATCAGCCTGCGCCTCGATAGACATGTTTTTATGAATGATACCAATACCTCCCTGTCTTGCCATGGCAATCGCCATACGATGTTCAGTAACTGTGTCCATTCCTGCACTCATCATCGGGATGTTTAGTTTAACTTTTTTTGTTAAATGTGTAGATAAATCTACCATGTTGGGAGTTACTTCTGAATACTGAGGAACCAGTAACACATCATCAAAAGTAATTCCGTCACCAATAATTGTACCCATTTTTTTCTCCTTTCGTATGCTTTACATTGTTGAGAATTAGTTTAGCAAAAAACAACCGTGGTGTCAATGTTAATCAAAGAACACTTTCCGTGGAGCTTTCAACCGAAAATCTTTGACCATATGTTCCGATGGCTCAAAAAGTACTTTCAGCAGTCCTTCTTTTTCCGGAATCACCATGGCATAAACCAGTTTTTCTCTCTCCGGATTACAGGATGAATAGTCGCATACCTTTAATTTCTGGTTATTATTATAATAATCAAACCTGTGAGATGCTGCCGGCGCGATCAGTTCTGCTTTTGAGATATCATAAGATGCCATTCGTTTTCTCTTTGCCTTGTTTATGATACGATCCACATCCAGTTCCCCGTTGACATACTGATATTCCCATTCTGTCTGAAATCTCGGAAAAATAAAGATGTCCGCCACGCAGATCGCGATAGAAACCGCAATAATGATCAGGTTCCAGGTAAGAAGCGACAGAACAACCCCGATGGCAGTGAGTGCCATCAGTACATACCGCAGTGCCTGATCTGTTCCTGTTTTCCTTCTTTTTACCAGTTCTTCCAAATACAAATCACTCATTTTTGTCCTCCTTCGTTTTCATCAGGCGTGTTTCCATCACCCATAATATATGTAATAAATGATTTGGCTTCATCGAGATGATCCGAATAGACAAGTACTCCCATATATGAATCTTCATCCACTCCAAAAGACTGAAGTACTTTGCTGTCTCCCACATGCAGTCCGTACTCTGTCAAATCATCTTTATATGCTTCCTGCTGTTTATCCGTAAGAAGTTCCGACATCGGATAAAAACCATCCTGTTCTACATACTCCTGAAATTTGTATTCAGGTGCAATCAATACATCTACCTGCTGTGCACCGATGATCGTGGACAACTTCATAACCATCTGATAGTCTTCCTGATCTTTCATCAGATACATGGAATTATCAATAGTATATTCATGATATTTATCTGTGTCACCGGTATAATTTTTAAAATCTTCTGCAAGCGCCTCTCCGTCTCCGGCTGTTCCGTTAATGATTGCTGCATAAAAAACTGTATCGAACTGACTCCGATAAATCATCTGTCCGATAAAAACAATAAGCAGAATAATTCCCAGCGCCACTGCCATATGTGGCTTATAGTAAGCCCAGATATATTCCAGTTTCTGCCCGGCTGTCATCTGTTTCAGTTTTTTTCGTTCCAGTTCCCTTTTTTCTTTCGGGGTCATGTCGCTTTCGTATCGTTTCTGTTCCATCCCTGTTCCTTTCTGACGCCTTACTTTTCTTTCCCCCTGCCCGCTGTGATACCCAATCAGATCCATTTTCATTTTAACACAAACAGGAGCCGCCGTCTATCTGGTCAGCTCCTGCTTTTCTTAAATCTTTATGAACTCCGGTGACTATTCAGCAGACACCGAACAGTTATACAATTCTTATCTTACTTTCGTAAATTACATCATTCCCATTCCCGGGTTACCTGCCGGTGCTGCCGGTGCTTCTTCCGGGATAATAGATACTACAGATTCTGTTGTCAGCAGAGTAGATGCAACACTGGTAGCATTCTGCAGTGCACTTCTTGTTACTTTTGCCGGATCCAGAATACCTGCTTTTACCATATCTACATATTCTTCTTTGTATGCATCAAATCCAATGCCAACTTCGGATTCTTTTACTTTGTTGATGATTACGGATCCTTCCAGACCTGCATTGGCAGCAATATGGAACAGAGGAGCTTCCAGGGCTTTCATGATGATCTGAGCACCTGTCTTCTCGTCTCCTTCCAGAGTATCAACCAGTCCCTGCAGAACTTTTGTCGTATGGATGTAAGCAGAACCACCACCTGCGATGATACCTTCTTCTACAGCTGCTTTGGTAGCTGCCAGAGCATCTTCCATACGCAGTTTTGCTTCTTTCATTTCTGTCTCAGTAGCTGCACCAACACGTACAACTGCTACACCACCTGCCAGTTTTGCCAGTCTTTCCTGCAGTTTTTCACGGTCAAATTCAGATGTTGTCTCTTCGATCTGTCCTTTGATCTGGTTCACTCTTGCTTTGATAGCTTCTTTATCGCCTTCACCATCAACAATAACAGTGCTTTCTTTCTGAACTTTTACAGATTTCGCACGACCAAGCTGTTCCAGAGTTGCTTCTTTCAGATCCAGTCCCAGTTCGTCAGAGATCACCTGACCACCTGTCAGAATAGCGATATCCTGCAGCATTTCTTTTCTTCTGTCACCATAACCAGGTGCTTTTACAGCTGCTACAGAGAAAGTTCCTCTCAGTTTGTTTACGATCAGAGTTGTCAGAGCTTCACCTTCGATATCCTCTGCGATGATCAGCAGTTTGGAACCGGACTGTACAATCTGCTCTAACAGTGGCAGCAGTTCCTGAATATTGGAGATCTTTTTATCTGTGATCAGGATATACGGATTATCCAGAGTTGCCTCCATCTTATCCATATCTGTTGCCATATATGCGGAAATATATCCACGGTCAAACTGCATACCTTCTACCAGATCCAGTTCTGTTTTCATTGTCTTGGATTCTTCAATGGTGATAACACCGTCTTTGGAAACTTTTTCCATCGCATCAGCTACCAGTTTACCAACTTCTTCATCTCCGGAAGATACTGCTGCAACTTTTGCAATCTGTTCTTTTCCTTCTACCGGTTTGCTCATGGAAGCAATTGCTTCTACCGCTTTATCGGTGGCTTTTTTCATGCCTTTTCGCAGAACAATCGGGTTTGCACCTGCTGCCAGGTTCTTCATACCTGCATTTACCATAGCCTGTGCCAGTACAGTTGCTGTTGTAGTACCATCACCTGCTACATCATTGGTCTTGGATGCAACTTCACGGATCAGCTGTGCGCCCATGTTTTCAAATCCATCTTCCAGTTCGATCTCTTTTGCAATCGTAACACCATCATTTGTAATCAATGGAGCACCATATGGTTTTGCCAGTACAACATTTCTTCCTTTCGGTCCAAGCGTAACTCTTACTGTATCAGCCAGCTGATTTACACCTCTCTCCAGAGCTGCTCTGGCTTCTGCTCCAAATTTAATCTCTTTTGCCATGATTTTTTCCTCCTGATTCTATCTCTCTTTTTCTTTCTGAAAATCGATTATTTTACAACGGCAAGAATATCATTCTGTTTTACAATGATATATTCTTCTCCGTCCAGCTTTACTTCAGTTCCTGCATATTTGGAATAGATAACCTGGTCTCCAACCGCAACTTCCATCTTTACTTCTTTTCCATCAACCATTCCGCCAGGTCCTACAGCCACGACTTCTGCCTGCTGCGGTTTTTCCTGTGCCTGTCCCGGTAATACAATACCGGACTTTGTGGTTTCTTCTGCAACTAACTGTTTTAATACAACTCTGTCTCCCAATGGTACTAATTTCATATCTATTTGCCTCCTTTAAGCGTATAATCTGTTTTATTAGCACTCGTTTGTATCGAGTGCTACCGATGGTCTTATATTAGTAATTTTGCCCTGTTTTCGCAACTTCACTTTTCGCTGGTATTTTTAATATATTCTCTTATTTTTAAATATATACTCATTTTTTCTCTTATTTTCTCACTTTTCTATATTTTTTCCATTTTGTCATTTTTTCTCAGATGCAAAGCAACAAAAAAGAAAGAAGACCAGGAGGTTCTCCTTTTCTTCTTTCTTCTGTCCTTTTCTTTTCAGCTGTTGTTGTATCAGTCGTCCTTTTCTGTCACTTTCAGATTTTTTCTCGCTTTCAGTTCTTCAAGTTCATCAAAGATCACATCATTCAACACTTTGATGTACGTTCCCTTCATACCACTGGATCTGGATTCGATCACACCGGCACTCTCGAATTTTCTGAGAGCATTTACAATAACTGAACGTGTAATTCCCACACGGTCAGCAATCTTACTTGCCACAAGGATTCCTTCATCTCCGTCCAATTCATCGAAAATATGAATGATCGCTTCCAGTTCCGAAAACGAGAGTGTGCTGAACGCTGCTTTTACAACGTGAACCTTTCTGGCTTCCTCTGCATTTTCTTCATTTACGGAGCGCATCATTTCCAACCCTACTACTGTCGTTCCATACTCACTGACAATAATATCCTCAATATCGTACTGGCGTTCTTTCCGGTACATAAATACAGTTCCAAGACGTTCTCCTGCAATATCAATCGGGTTGATAATCGCACAATATTGCTGGATATCATCCCTCTCAAATCCCAGAGTCTGAAGATTCACATTTTCCTTTGTGGACAAGACGCTTAAAAACCGGTCATTCAGAAGCGGATCTACATGACTTCCGACTTTATCCTCAATCAATTCTGTGATTTCTTCTACTCCCGGGCATAAACTGACGCCAAGAACTTTTCCTTTCTTACTGATCACAAGAATATTGGAATCCAATGTTTCCATCATTACTTTGCAGATATCATTGAACACTACTTTTGTAGAATTATTATTGTGCAGTAATTTATTGATTTTTCTGGTTTTGTCCAATAACTGTACGCTCATCTTCTACTCCTTTCTGGATTTTTTGTTTTTTTTATACTTTTATAATATTGTACCATGATATTCTTTAAATAACAATAATATTTTCTGAATATTTCAATTTTTTCATTTATTGTGACTGTTTTATCTGCCTAATCAAAACCATGAAAACTAAAATTGGTCCACCGGACCAATTATTGATATGCACTGCAACGGAAAATTAAAAGATACAGATTCTTTGCCGAAATCTGTATCTTTTAATTTTCCGTTGCACAGTAAGATTTATTTTTCGTAACTGTTCAGTACCTTCACAGTTACGAGCAAAAATGCATTTAAAATCACCTTCGGTGATGGCATTTTTGCTTGTATGTCTCGGGATTTTGGCATATTTATGCCAAACACCTCGCGGGATAATGGCTACTGAATAGTTACTATTTTTCTTTTACTTCCACATACCCGCACTGCTCGTCCGCGCAGACTTTTTTGTTTCCCTTTTCTACCATGTAACCGCCGCATTTCGGACATTTTTCATTGATCGGTTTTGCCCAGGACATGAAATCACATTCCGGATTATCCTCGCAGCCGTAATATTTCCGGCCTTTCTTGGTCTTGCGAAGAACTACTTCTTTTCCACACTTCGGACATTTGACACCGATCTTTTCCAGATACGGCTTGGTATTTCTGCAATCCGGAAATCCGGGACATGCCAGGAATCTTCCATGCGGGCCATATTTGATTACCATGTTTCTTCCACAGTTTTCACAGATTACATCAGTGACTTCATCTTCCAGTTTAACTTCCTCGAGATTTTTCTCTGCTTCTTTCACAGATTCATCAAGATCCGGATAGAAGTTCCGAACTACCACTTTCCAGTCTACGGTTCCGTCACCCACTTTATCCAGCAGATCTTCCATCGTAGCAGTAAAGTTGACATCCACAATACTTGGAAAGGCTTCTTTCATCATCTGATTGACCACCTCACCCAGTTCTGTCATATACAGGTTCTTATTCTCTTTTGCCACATATCTTCTTGCAATAATTGTGGTGATGGTCGGTGCATAAGTACTTGGACGACCGATTCCCAGTTCTTCCATAGTTTTTACCAGGGAAGCCTCCGTATAATGTGCCGGCGGCTGGGTAAAATGCTGCTGTTCATCAAATTCCTGAAAATTCAGAACCGTATCTTTGTCAATGCTTCGTACCAATGTATTGTTCTGCGCTTTCTCCTCATCTTCCTGCACATAAACGGACATGAAACCATCGAACTTGATCTTGGATGCGGCAACCGTAAACAGGTATTCTCCACCGGAAATCTTTACAGATGTTGTTTCGTATATAGCCGGCTGCATACGGCTTGCCACAAATCGTTTCCAGATCAGCTGATAGAGACGGAACTGGTCTCTGGAAAGAGATTCTTTTACAAGGGCCGGCATACGGGAAACATCCGTCGGACGGATTGCTTCGTGTGCATCCTGAATGTTCTTTCCTTCTTTTTGTTTACTCTCCCGCACTGCCACATAGGATTCTCCGTAATGTTCGCCGATAAAGCTTCTTGCCATTGCATCTGCTTCTTCCGAGATACGGGTGGAATCGGTACGCAGGTAGGAAATCAGAGCAACGGTACCCTGTCCTTTGATATCTACTCCTTCATACAGCTGCTGAGCCAGACGCATTGTCTTCTGAGTAGAAAAGTTCAGTGCCTTGGAAGCTTCCTGCTGCAAAGTGCTGGTAGTAAATGGAAGCGGAGCTTTTTTACCTCTCTCTCCCTTTTTTACTTCACTGACCTGATAAGATACACCTTTCAGTTCTTCCATGATGCGATCTGTTTCTTCTCTGGAGGAAATCGTCATCTTCTCTTTTTCTTTTCCGTAGAACTTTGCAACCAGCGGTTTCTTTTCTCCCGGAATTTTAAATACAGCATCCAGTGACCAGTATTCTTCCGGAATAAATGCATTGATTTCTTCCTCTCTGTCCGCTATGATCCGCAGCGCAACAGACTGTACCCGACCGGCACTCAGTCCACGTTTGATCTTTTTCCACAGCACCGGACTGATCCTATAACCAACCATACGGTCCAGGATTCGTCTTGTCTGCTGTTCATCCACCAGATTCATATCTATGTCTCTGGCATGTTTGATCGACTCTTTCACTGCGCTTTTGGTGATCTCATTAAAAGTGATTCTCCGCATCTTTTTTTCATCCAGCTTCAATGCTGTTGCCAGATGCCAGGAAATCGCTTCTCCCTCACGGTCCGGGTCAGTTGCGAGATATACTTTATCTGCCTTTTTTGCTTCTTTTCTCAGACTTGCCAGCAATTCTCCCTTTCCCCGAATCGTAATATATTTCGGTTCATAATCATTCTCTATGTCGATGCCCAACTGACTTTTCGGCAAATCCCGGACATGTCCGTTGGAAGCTGCCACTTCATAATTGCTCCCAAGGAACTTTTTTACCGTCTTTACCTTCGCAGGTGACTCCACAATCACTAAATATTTAGCCAATGTCTTCCTCCTGATTTTTTATTATGTGCTTCAAAAGCACATGTATTGCCGTGCTTTTATGCCCACCTCTTTTCTGTGCGAATATAATAATTCTGCCAGACTTCGCGGGCCAGATCTTTTGCTGTCAGATAGTATAGACTCTTCAACAGACTTCCGGATGGCAGTCCTGTCTCGTCCTGTAACTGTGACACGGCTTTTGGGTTTAAATCGAGACAACTATACACCAAATCATCTTCCCTTGCAAGCACTATTTTTTTCTCCTGTGTAAAATCCTCCTGTATTATTTCCTTCTTTCCCGTCCATTCCATCTCTTCCAGAATGATCTCCGGCTTCCATGCCGGGATGGCTCCCTGGTAGATTAACCGGTTACATCCTTCACTCAAAAGATCACCTACACGCCCCGGAAGAGCGAAAACCGTACGCCCCTGTTCCAGTGCGGCATCCGCAGTAATCAGAGAACCACTTTTCTCTTTTGCCTCAACCACAAGTATCGCCCCGGAGAGACCGCTGATGATTCGGTTGCGCAGTGGAAAATGATAGGAAAGGGGTGGTGTCCCAGGAGCGAATTCGGACAAAATACCACCCTGCTGCTGCATGACATGGTAAAGCTTCCTGCTGGATGTAGGATAGCAAAAATCCACCCCGCATCCCATCACACCATAAGTTTTTCCCCCTGCTGCCAGGGCTCCCGCATGAGCTGCTGCATCCACACCTCTGGCCAGTCCACTGATCACCTGTATTCCTCTTTGAGTCAGAATTCTGGCATATTCATATGCCATATTTTTTCCATAAGAACTACAGTTTCTTGCTCCGACAATGGCAATCGCCGGCCGCATAGGATCCGGTAATTCTCCAAGCACATATAACCGTGACGGTGCATCCGGAAGTTGTAATAAATTTTTCGGGTAGCCTTCTTCTGTTTTCTTATATATTTTTATGTTCTCGCTCATCATTTATCCCCCTATTTCCATGAATGTTTGTCAAAACTTCGGTATCCGATTGCTTCTGCGATCTCTTCTTCTTCAATCTGTTCTTTTCCTGCCAGATCCGCTGCTGTCCTCGCCACGCGAAGGATCCGGTTACATGCCCGTCCACTTAGATGTAACTTTTCAAAAGCTCCCTGTAACATTTTTTCTGCTTCTTCACTTGTTTTGCAATATGTACTGATCTCACCCGGCGGAATCTGGCTGTTATAACAGATTCCGGATTCTTTTAAACGTTCTTTTTGTATTAACCGGGCTCTCTCTACTTCTTTTCGCATATTTTCTGTACTCCACTGTATACTGTCACTGTCGGGTATCTCTCCCCTGAATTCACCATAAGTTGCCGCATTGGTAGTCACACAGATATCCATCCGGTCAAGAAAAGCCTGACTGATCCGCTGCTGATATCTTTTAATCTCATGTTCTCCACAATCGCAGCGGTTTCTGTCCGGATAGTAGCCACAGGGGCAGGGATTCATCGCACCCACCAGAAGAAATTCTGCCGGGAAACTATACCTTCCTCCCACCCGCGCAATATGAATCTCTCCGTCCTCAAGCGGCTGTCGGAGAATCTCCAGTGTCTCCCTCTTCATCTCCGGAAGTTCATCCAAAAATAAGACACCTTTGTGTGCCAATGTGATTTCTCCTGGCATCGGTATCTTTCCTCCTCCCGCAAGCGCCTGCGGTGATATGGTATGATGCGGAGAACGGAACGGCCTGTTTGATACCCAGGGGACTTTTGAAGATAATAATCCTGCCACACTATAAATAGAAGTAATTTCCATTGCCTCCTCATGACTCAGTGCCGGAAGCAAACCGGGAATTCTTTTTGCCACCATTGTTTTTCCTGAACCCGGAGGCCCCATCAGTAATATATTATGAAAACCGGCGGCTGCAAGAAGTGCCCCCCTTTTTGCAGCAGTCTGTCCTTTGATTTCTCTGAAATCTGCTGTTATTTCCGGTGCAATCTCCATCTTTTCCCTTTCTTTCTCCGGATGTTCCCATGTCCGTTCTCTCACTGTCCGCATAAACTCTCCCAGATTCCTGACTCCTACGCTTCGAATCCCCTGGATCATCTGTGCCTCTCTCCGGTTTTCCCATGGAACAATACACCCCTGACATCCTGATTTCCTCGCCTCCTCAACCATCGCAAGAACTCCTCTCACTTTTTTAATCTGTCCGTCCAACCCCACTTCGCCGGTTACCATGACACTCTCAAGTCCCCCTTTCGGAAGCTGCCCCAGAGATTCCAGGATTGCCGCAGTAATCGGAAGATCAAAACCGGTTCCGGCCTTTGGTACATCTGCCGGAGAAAGATTGATGGTAATTCTTCTTGGCGGAACCGGTATCTCCAGATTATGTAATGCTGTTCTGACCCGATCCTGTGCCTCCCGAACCTGACTGTTCACTGTCCCTACCATGGAAAATCCGGGAAGCCCGGGACTCACATCCACCTCCACCTGTACCGGAATCGCCCTGATTCCCTGCATCGTTGCCGATAATATACTTGTATACATAAAATATTCTCTCCTTTCTCTGCGTTATATCACTGTAATAACGGTTAGCACTGCCATCACCGTCTTGTTTTTTATTGGTAACTGTTCAGCCCCTTCACAGCTACGGGGCAAAATACCTCGCGGGGCAGTGGTTACTGTATAGTTGTCTTTATTTTCTGTATGTTTTGGGATTATATATTTTGATATGCTCTGATTCTACATTTTGGGAAAAGCACATATTCTTCCGCCAGGGCATAAATTAGAAAGAAAGCCCTTTGAGGTGTGTATGTGAAGACCTTTCTGAAACCCCTCACCACACAAGAAGAAACTTTCTATCTTCGTAAATGCCGACAGGGTGATAAGGCTGCCCGAGATGTGTTGATCGAACGTAATCTGCGACTGGTTGCACATATTGTAAAAAAATACCAGGGGGTTGATGAAGATCTGGATGATTTGATTTCCATAGGAACGATCGGTCTGATCAAAGCCGTGTCCACCTATGATATGACAAAAGGCAGCAGACTTGCTACCTACGCTGCCCGCTGTATTGATAATGAATTGTTGATGATGCTTCGCAGCCGAAAAAAATTTTCCAGAGAAGTTTCCCTGTACGAACCGATCGGTACAGACAAAGAAGGGAACGAGATTCATCTTCTGGATATTGTGGAAGCTAACGAACAGGATATCACTGATCAGTGTATCCATAAGGAACGAATTCTTCAATTGTATGGTTGTTTGAGGGAAGTTCTTTCACCATTGGAATATGAAGTAATTAAATACCGCTATGGGCTTTTCGGTGAAAAAGAATTGACACAGCGGGCACTTGGAAAACGGCTGGGAATCAGCCGTTCCTATGTCTCCCGCATTGAAAAAAATGCTGTATTAAAGCTCCGTGACCGGTTCTTTTCTACGTAAAATATCATATCGATCCAGTTTAATTCCCAGATCAATATAAAGAATCTGCTTCGGATGTGGTGCACTCTCCATCTGGTTGCCTTCTTCATCCTGAATACTTTTTACTGTCGCTTCGATGTTATCGCCATTTGGCTTCATAACTTCGATCTGTTCTCCTACAGAGAACTTGTTTCTCTGAGAGATACAATATTTTCCTTCTTCATTTGTCTCTCCCACAATACCCAGATAAGTATATTCTTTAATATACGTATTATTATCATAAATCTGTGCTTCCTGAGTTGGTTTTCCGTAAAAGAATCCGGTGGTAAATTGCCGATAAGTACAGTTGGAAATCTGTTCCTGATACCACGACATATTTTCCTCATACAGTGCCGGATCTTTCAGATAGTCATCGATGGCTTTCCGATAGGTCCGGGCAACTGTTGCCACATACAACGCAGTCTTCATACGTCCTTCAATCTTAAAGCTGTCGATTCCGGCATTGATCAGATCCGGAATATGTTCGATCATGCACAAATCCTTAGAATTGAAAATAAAAGTTCCTCTTTCATTTTCATAGACCGGAAAATACTCTCCCGGACGACTTTCTTCCATAACAGAGTACTTCCATCGACACGGATGAGTACATGCTCCCTGATTGGAATCTCTTCCTGTCAGATAATTGCTTAACAGACATCTTCCGGAATATGAGATACACATCGCTCCATGAATAAAAGTCTCGATCTCCATATCTTCAGGAATTCTGCTTCGAATCTCGCGAATCTCTTCCAGCGACAATTCTCTTGCTGTCACCACTCGCTTGGCTCCCATCTGATACCAAAACTGGTATGTACCATAATTGGTGTTATTTGCCTGAGTACTAATGTGACGTTCGATCTCAGGACATACTTCTTTTGCGATCTGATAGACTCCCGGATCCGAAATAATCAGTGCATCCGGTCCGATTTCCCGGAGTTCTTCAAAATACTTCCGGACGCCCTCCAGATCCTGATTATGTGCCAGAATATTAGCTGTGACGTATACTTTTACACCATGTTCGTGGGCAAACCGTACCCCTTCTGACATATCTTCTTTTGAAAAGTTCTTTGCTTTTGCACGCAGACCGAAAGCCTCGCCTCCGATATAGACTGCATCCGCACCAAATATAACCGCAACCTGCAGTACTTCCAGGCTGCTGGCCGGAACAAGTAATTCCGGAATTCTCATGATTCTTTCTCCTATCGTTTCGTGCTGATTGCAACCCCATCTCCAAGTGGGAGCAGGGAAGTTACCAGCTCGTCATTGTGTTTCAATTCGTACAGATACTCACGCATCCGCTTATAGATGGTCCGGTTTCTTCGTTCTACCGCAAACCGTGACTCAATCAGATCACCTTCCTGCAAGATATTATCCGACACTAAAAGACCTCCACTCTTTAAAAGTCGCAACACTTCCGGTAAAAAATGAAGATACTGTCCTTTGGCTGCATCCATAAAAATAAAATCAAAGGGTTCGGTGAGCGTGGGAAGAATCTCTGCTGCATCTCCCTCCAGAAGTTCGATCTGCTCCTCTTTACCCGCTTTTTTAAAATTATCCCGGGCAATCGGGATCCTCTTTTCGTAATTTTCGATGGTTATGATCTGACAGGGTTCCGGATTATATTCACACATCAAAAGAGCAGAAAACCCAACTGCAGTTCCCACCTCCAGAATCCGTTTCGGTCTGGCAGCTGCCATCAGAAACTTTAAAAAGCTCTGCATTTCCCTTCTTACAATAGGAACCGCATCTTCCCTAGCTTCTTTTTCCAGCTGTTCCAGGAATTCTGTATGACCTTCGTCCAGAGAATTGATAAAAGTCACCATACGTTCGTCTACAATCATGAGGCACTCTCCTCTCCTGACTCTGGGTCTTCCGCATCAGAACTACTGCTTTCTTCTTCCTTAGACGGCTGTCCCTCTGTGTTTTTCCCTGACAGGATGGCAAGCATCTCATCAACCGTCTCATGCGTATTCAAAAGATAAGTACCAGGCCTGATCTTACCACGATAATCGGAGAGTTTTTCCTGTGCCCAGAAGATAACCGGTCGTTCAATCAATCCTTTTTCCTGCAGAGTTTCCCCCACATCATAGACAGAATCGTCTTCATGAACAATCACAGTTACCTCCTGCCCATCTGCCTGTGTATGAGCCTCCGGTTCCTGATAGAAGATCAAATACCCGAAACTGTATGCCGTTTTTCCAACAAAAATCAGTCCACAGATCAGCAAAACATAGAGCAGAATCCGAATCGCCCCCTTGGCTCCACTTACGGCAGCCTGATACGTTGCATCTTTTTTCTTTTTCTTACTACCCATCTATACTCCTTGCTTATCCTTCCCACATATAACGCGGGGATGTCCGGCAGTGTGATCATACATTCGGGATATTCAGATCAATCCCGTTTCGAAACTGTTCCAGTACCTGCTGAAGCATCCGACAGACATCCAGCTCCGCCTCCAGATATGCATTCACCTCCGGAACTTTCCGAAGCTTTTCATATCTGTTTTCTACTTCATCTGTAATATCGTACAAATCTTCCTGTGTATCGTCATTGTTCATATGAAAGACAGCTACACGGAATTCATCAATCTGTTTTTTCAGCTCCGGATTGGATTTCAGCATCTCCTCACATGCAAGGTACCTCTGATATGCGGAATCCTCTCTGATTACTTCCAGCAGTTTTTCCACGCATTCCTGTATCTTGTTCATGTATCTTACGCCTCCATTATAATTGGCAGAATCATCGGTTTTCTCTTGGTTCTCTTCCACAAAAAGTCACCAAGAGAATCTTTGATCACGCCTTTCATTTTTCCCCAGTCAGAAATTCTTCGATCCAGGCAGGAATCAATAGCATCTTCTACAACACTCTTTGCCTGTCCCATCAGATCTTCGGACTCTCTCACATATACAAACCCACGGGATACAATATCCGGACCTGCCAGAAGCTGGTTACTGTATTTTTCCAGTGTCAGTACCACGATCATAATACCGTCTTCTGCCAGATGCTGACGGTCACGAAGTACGATATTTCCCACATCACCGACACCAAGTCCATCTACCAGGATTGCTCCGGTATGCACTTTACCGGTAATTTCCGCGGATTCATCATTTAATTCCATCACATCACCGGAGTGCATGATGAAAATATTTTCTTTCGGAATACCCAGGCTCTCTGCAATACCTGCCTGTGCTTTCAGATGACGGAATTCTCCATGAACCGGAATCGAATATTTCGGTTTTACCAGAGAGTAAATCAATTTGATCTCTTCCTGGCAGGCATGTCCTGATACATGTACATCCTGGAAAATAACATCTGCCCCTTTGGCTGACAGTTCATTGATGACACGGGATACTGCTTTTTCATTACCCGGAATCGGGTTGGAACTGAAAATAATGGTATCACCTGGTTTAATGGAAACTTTTTTATGAATATTTGCTGCCATACGGGACAAAGCTGCCATAGATTCTCCCTGGCTTCCGGTTGTGATCAGAACCATCTGCTCATCCGGGTAATTTTTCATTTCATCGATATCAATCAGTGTGTTGTCCGGCACATTCAGATAGCCAAGTTCAGACGCTGTTCCAATGACATTGACCATACTTCGACCTTCCACAACTACTTTTCTTCCGTATTTGTAAGCAGAGTTGATGATCTGCTGTACACGGTCTACGTTAGATGCGAACGTCGCAATGATGATTCTTGTATTTTTATGCTCTGCAAACAGATTATCAAAAGTTTTTCCCACGGTACGTTCTGACATGGTAAATCCTTTTCTCTCTGCATTGGTACTGTCACACATCAGTGCAAGAACACCTTTTTTGCCAATCTCTGCAAAACGCTGCAGATCAATGGCATCGCCGAATACCGGTGTATAATCTACTTTAAAGTCACCGGTATGCACAACGATTCCGGCAGGAGAATAAATAGCAAGTGCAGAAGCATCCTGAATACTGTGATTTGTTTTTATAAATTCGATTCGGAAACATCCCAGATTGATCGATTGTCCGTGTTTGATGGTTTTTCTTTTTGTGGTACGAAGTAAGTTGTGTTCTTTTAATTTATTTTCTATCAGACCGATCGTCAGCTTGGTTGCGTAGATCGGTGCATTAATTTCTCTCAAAACATAAGGAAGAGCTCCGATATGATCCTCGTGTCCGTGAGTGATCACAAAACCCTTCACTTTTTCATAATTATCTTTCAAATAGGTAATATCAGGGATGACCAGGTCGATTCCCAGCATATCGTCCTCCGGGAACGCCAGACCACAGTCCACCACAATAATACTGTCTTCGTATTCAAAGGCAGTAATGTTCATTCCAATCTGTTCCAGTCCGCCCAGAGGAATGATTTTCAATTTTCCACCGTTACTTTTTTTCAAATAGCACCTCCGTCACTGCTTACATCTCAATATCCACATCATCCATCATCTGACTGAACACTTTTGACATGGCTTCCAGTTCCACGTCATCTTCCACCATCACATAATCCGCTTCCGGATCCGTCTCCTCAGAAGAGTCTTTCAGGATGTAGGCGTTAGCTTCATCATCCATGGAGTCTGTTACCAGCAGATAATCTGTACCGTTCACCCTGGTCTGCTCTTCTACATAGAATTCCACTGTTTCGCCTTCATCTGTCACAAATTTGATTTTATCCATAATGATTCTACCGTCCTGTTTCTTCATTCTTATTCGCAAGATAATCCAGATACCCCTGCAGAATAAATACCGCAGCGATTTCATCCACATGTTCTTTCCGGTTTTCCCGGCGTACTCCCGTCTCCATCAATACACGGTTGGCAGATACAGTTGTCAGCCGCTCATCCCACATCACAACAGGCAGACCTGTTCGTCTCTCCAGCGTTTCTTTCAGCTCCAGAGATTTCTCAGCCCTGTCTCCCAGTGTATTATTCATATTCTTCGGTAAACCAAGTACGATTTCTTCTACCTGATACTGTGCAATCAGTTCTTCAATTCTTGCCAGCGTCTGGCGCATCTTGTTTTCTGATTTTCTGCGGATGATTTCCACACCCTGGGCAGTAAAACCAAGGGGGTCGCTTACTGCGACTCCCACTGTCTTTGAGCCGTAATCAAGTCCTAGAATTCTCATCAGCGATTCTCCCAGGATCTGTTTTTAATATACTCTTTCAGAAGTTCTTCTACCAGTTCATCACGTTCCACTTTCATGATCATACTTCTGGCACCCTTGTAACTGGTGATATACGTAGGATCTCCGGACATAATATAACCTACAATCTGGTTAACCGGGTTATAACCCTTCTCTTCCATCGCTGTGTATACCACATCCAGGACTTCTTTCACCTGTACTTCCGGCTCTGTTTTCACTTTAAAATACTGTGTATTGCTTAAATTTGCCATTTTTTCACGTCCTCGACTATACTTGATATCTATTCTATTCTAATACAGAAGATGCAAAAATTCAATCAAGTTTACAGTTTTTTTAAACTTTCCATTGCTATTTATCAGTTTTGTAACATTCTGCCGATTACTGTTATTCTGCCGGATCACCGATTTGTTCCACATAATTTTGCTATTCTGCAAGAATGAGATCCTGACCGATGATGTTTTGCAGTTGTACCATAACACGTTTATTTTCCAGATTTTCTTCTGATATTACCGCAACTTTCAGGTATTCCATCGTATGCCCCGTCCAGTAGGTCTGACCCTGAATCTTCTGTTGTTCTTCAAACAAAACTTCTTTTTTCTTTCCCAAAAACTGCTCCATATATTCTCTCTGGCGTTCTTGTCCGAGAGCGATCAAAACTCTGCTTCTTTCTTTTTTTATCTGTTCCGGAAGCTGATCCGGCATGACTGCTGCTTTCGTTCCTTCTCTCTTCGAATACGGGAAAATATGTGTCTCATAAAAATGAATACTGTCCACAAAACTGCGGCTTTCCTCAAATTCTTCTTCTGTTTCTCCCGGAAATCCTGTGATCACATCGGTAGTCAGTGCCGGTGCCGGATAATATTTTCTCAGGATTTCACATTTTTCCCGGTACTCCTGCGCTGTGTACCGTCGATTCATTCGCTTCAGTGTAGCAGTACATCCGCTTTGCAGTGACAGATGAAAATGCGGACACACTTTCGGCAGACTGCTGATCGCTTTTGCGAATTCTTTCGTAATAATCCCCGGTTCGAGAGATCCAAGACGAATCCTCTCGATACCGTCTACCTCATGCACTGCCTGAATCAGCGTCAGCAGATTCTCCTGTTCTTCCGGACGTTCTTTTCCATAAGAACTCAGATGGATCCCTGTCAGTACCACTTCCTGACAACCGGATGCTGCAAGCCGTTTCACTTCCCCTACAACATCCTCTGTTTTTTTACTGCGGATCCTTCCCCTTGCATACGGAATCATACAATACGTACAGAACTGATTGCAGCCGTCCTGGACTTTCAGGTATGCTCTTGTATGTTCTTCGGTACGGTCGATCTCCAGTTTTTCATATTCTTTTGTATGATTGATATCCACACATTCCGTGGTTTTCTGCTGGCCTGATCGATAGTTTTCCAGTATGGAAATCAGTTCCTGTTTTTTATTATTCCCGATTATGATATCTATAGACGCATCTGCTTCTGCTTTTTTTGTATCCGCCTGGACATAACATCCGGCTGCCACCACAATAGCATCCGGATTCATCTTTTTGGCCTTATGAAGCATCTGTCTCGATTTACGGTCAGCGATGTTGGTCACAGTACAGGTATTGATCACATAGATGTCTGCTCCCGGTTCAAAGGGTACGATTTCATATCCTGCTGCCTCTAACATCTGCTGCATTGCTTCTGTCTCGTATGCGTTCACTTTACATCCCAGATTATGCAGTGCAACTTTTCCTTTCATTGTCTACCTTCTTTCTTTTCTGCCAAATTATTCTTTCGTTTTCTTTGAATCTTTGTATGCTTTCACCTTGACTTTTACCATCCAAAACGGTAAGATAAATTTAGCTGAAATGTGCTGCCAGGAACTGTTATTGACAGATTTACCTCCGGCACGGCCAAAAAATAATCTGAATTTTCGGGAGGAAGTTATCATGAAAACTGTTAGTATTTCACTTAATTCCATTGACAAAGTAAAAGCATTTGTAAACGATATTTCCAAATATGATTTCGATTTTGATCTGGTTTCCGGAAGATATGTCATCGATGCAAAATCCATTATGGGTATCTTCAGTCTGGATCTTTCCAAACCGATCAATCTGAATGTTCATGCAGAAGGAAACAACCTGGATGAAGTATTAAAAGTACTTGCTCCATATATCATTGACTGAGTCTGAATTTTTAAATCGGGAGTCTGTTTGCAACAGGCTCCCTTTTTATATTTACTGTTCGTAACTGTTCAGCACTTGTGCAGTTACGAGTCAGAATGGAATGATATTGTACTTCTGCGTTTCGTCAGATTTTATGCCTCAATGTAAATGCGTTCTGCAGTATTGACTGCCTGATCCATCATCTCATCAATCTTCTCTTCCAGTTTTTTCTCTGATTTTTTGATCATCTGAATATTCGGTTTTGTTACCGGATGTTTTGCCACAAAAATCGTACAGCAGTCTTCGTATGGCTGTATGGATGTCTCATACGTATTGATCTTCAGGGAAATATCCACAATTTCCTGTTTGTCGAATCCGATCACCGGACGGAATACCGGCATCGTACATACTTCATTCGTTGCAGCAAGACTCTGCACGGTCTGGCTGGCCACCTGGCCGATGCTCTCTCCTGTGATCAGTCCCAGGCATCCCTGCTCTTTTCCGATGCGTTCCGCAATCTTCATCATATACCGGCGCATAATGATCGTCAGCTCATCGTGTGGGCACTGATCATAGATATACAGCTGAATATCCGTAAAGTTAACCACATACAGATTGATCGGTCCGCTGTATCTTGCCACCAGTTTTGCCAGATCCACAACTTTCTGTTTTGCACGTTCGCTAGTATATGGCGGTGCATGGAAATAAACAGCGTCAATCTTTACGCCACGTTTTGCGATCATATATCCGGCTACCGGAGAGTCAATACCACCGGATAACAGAAGCATCGCTTTTCCGTTGGTTCCGATCGGCATACCGCCCGGTCCCGGAATAGACTCGGAGTAAATATAGATTTTTTCGCGGATCTCAACGGTGATCAGCAGCTGCGGATTATGGACATCCACTTTCATCTCCGGAAAAGCGTCCAGAATCGCTCCTCCAAGATCTGCATTCAGTTCCATAGATGTTCCAGGATAGGTCTTCTTTGCACGACGGACATGCATTTTGAATGATTTATTTTTATCCGGATATACATGATCCACATAAGCTACCACATCTTTTTCCAATTGTTCGTAACCCTGATCTTCCTTAATCACAACCGGACAGATATACGCGATTCCAAATACCCGTTTTAATGCTTCCAGAGCTTCTTCATAATCAAAATCACCCTCAGTCAGCACATAGATTCTCCCCTGCTCTTTGGTTACATGAAAGGTTCCTTCTACCGGTTTCAATACATATTCCATCTGACGGATCAGTGCATCTTCAAACAGATATCTGTTCTTTCCTTTGATGCCGATTTCCGCATATTTTACTAAAAATGCTTTAAACATCTCTTTTCTCCTTCTGCTACTTGCTGTGATTAATGTCTCGCATATCGACGCAGCATCGGTATGACTTCATTTAACACCTGTAACGTGTAATCCAGTTCTTCCCTTGTGGTTGTCTCACAGAAGCTGAACCGAACGGTTGCTTCCATCTGATTCTTCGGCAGTCCAATAGCTGTCAGTGTAGGACTTCCACTTCTTTTGTGCGTAGAGCAGGCACTTCCGGCGGATACGTAGATACCTCTTTCTTCCAGGGTATGTAATAAGACTTCGCTTCTCACGCCCACGAAGGCAGCACTTACGATCTGCGGTGCCGCTTCTTCTCCCTGTGGACCGTGTACCACGACCTGATCCATCTTTGCAAGTTCTCTGACGAAATACGTACGAAGCCCACGCATATGCTTATCATTTTCTTCCAGATGATCATAAACCATTTTGGAAGCCAATCCCAGTCCTGCAATTCCCGGCACATTGTCCGTACCGGAACGCATGCCTTTCTGCTGTCCACCACCGTAAATGATCGGAACGATCTTCATTTTTTCACTGATATATAAGAATCCGGTTCCCTTCGGTCCGTGAATCTTATGTCCGCTCGCGGAAAGCATATCGATATGCATCTTTTTCGGAAGGATCCGGAACTTTCCGTAGGCCTGAATCGCATCCACATGAAAATACGTTTTCGGATTTACCTGCTTGATCAGCTCTCCGATCTCTGCAATCGGTTCCACCGCTCCGATTTCGTTATTTACAAACATTATCGATACCAGAATCGTCTCTGGGCGAATCGCTTCTTTCAGTTCTTCCGGAGAAATCTGTCCCTGTGCATTCACACCCAGTCTCGTCACTTCAAATCCCTGGCTCTCCAGAAATTCTGCAGGAGCAGATACGGCCGGATGTTCAATACTACTGATGATAATATGGTTCCCCTGGCGTCTGTTCGCCAGAGCAGTTCCGATTAGCGCCCAGTTGTTGGACTCAGTTCCACCGGAGGTAAAATAAATCTCTTTTTCTTGTACTTTTAATGTAGCTGCAATCTGTCCGGCAGCTTCTTTCACGTATCGTTCACTCTCCACACCCTTCTGGTGCATGGCAGAAGGATTGCCATAGTCGTCCATCATGGTTTTCACGACGATATCCTTCACTTCTTCATAGCAACGGGTAGTGGCCGAATTATCTAAATATGCTTCCACTTGTTATTCCTTTCCTTCCAGTAAGAACATCAGAATCGAGAGCACTGTCATTCCTGCTGTCTCTGTTCTTAAAATCCGTTTTCCCAGTGTGATCGGCTGTACCTGATGATTCATCGCCAGTTCGATCTCTTCCGGTGTGAATCCACCTTCCGGTCCGATAAAGATACCGATAGACTGCCCCGGTTCGATCTGTTCAAACAGTTTTTTCGTGTGTGCCATATTTTCAGCAAGTTCATACGGAATAAACCGGATATCCAGCTCTTCGGCATAGTTTACTGCCTCTGAAAACTTCATAACAGAATGAATCTCTGGAATCACCATTCGTTTGGACTGTTTGGCAGCACTTTCTGCGATCGTCTGCCACCGTTTCTGTTTGGAAGCTTCTTTTTTCGCATCCAGTTTTACTACCGCCCGGGCCGTGCTCACCGGAATCACTTCATAGACACCAAGTTCCACAGCTTTCTGAATGATCATCTCCATCTTGTCACTCTTTGGAAGTCCCTGAAACAGATAAATCTTTGACGGCAGCTCCATGCCCACTTCCTGCACATAACTGATATCTGCAATTACTTCTTCTGCTTCCATCTCGCTCACCAGACAGGTGTATTCCAGATTGTCACCTGCACTGATCAGGATCGTCTCTCCCTGACGCATCCGAAGCACATTTTTAATATGGTTCACATCACTGCCTGTGATATGTATCTTTTTTTCTTCCATATCAATCTGTTCTTGTTTTACAAAAAAACGATACATCTTACGCCTGCTTTCTTGCGGTTACGGATACCCACTCACCCTGATATGTTACTTCCAGAATCTCCAGACCGGCTGCCTTTACGGCATCAACTACGGTCTGCTCTTTGTCATCAATGATACCGGAGGTAATGTATACAGCACCCGGTTTCATCTGGTTGACAATGACCGGGGTCAGCGGCACCAGAACATCTGCCAGAATATTTGCCACTACGATGTCGTAACATTCATAGCCTACTTTATCCTGTACTTCTTTGTCATCGATGATATTTCCGATCATCATATCAAAGCTTTCCGGTGCGATTCCGTTTACTTCTTTATTTTCTTCTACTGCCGGTACTGCGCATGGATCCAGATCAGTTCCGACTGCATGTTTTGCCCCCATTTTCAGTGCAATGATAGAAAGGATACCACTTCCGGTTCCCACATCGAGAAGTTCTGTCTCCGATGTTACATATTTTTTCAGCTGACGGATACACAACTGTGTAGTCTCATGCATACCGGTTCCGAAGGCAGTGCCCGGATCGATATGTATAATCATTTTATCTTTGTCTTCTTCTTTTACTTCTTCCCAGGAAGGGATGATCAGGATATCATCCACATAAAACTGTTTGAAATATTTTTTCCAGTTATTGATCCAGTCAATGTCTTCCGTCTCGTCAACTGTGATACTTCCTTCTCCGATCTGGCAGAACATCCGCAGAGATTCCAGTTCTTCTTTCACCTGGGAAAGAATCTCTTCTTCGGTCTTTTCTTCTCCATTTACCGTAAGGGTTCCGTCTTCTGTCTCTTCCACAAAAAAACTCAGATAAGCGATTCCATCGTCTTCCGGTCCATCCGGCAGAATATCCACAAACATCAGCTCCTTTTCCATTGCAGTCAAAGGTACTTTGTCTTCAATCTGTGCGCCTTCCAGCCCGATATCATATAATGTACTGATGATAATATCTTCTGCATCTGTCACTGTTTTTATTTTAAATTTTTTCCATTTCATAAACTTTCTTACCTTTCTGTACAAGTACACAAGTGCATAGCTATGATAACTATACTAGATTCTGTTCAAAAAAGCAACAAAAGAGATTGTCCGGAAAACATTTCTGTTTTCCGGACAGTCCCTTTTTTCTGTAGCTGTGGTCTTTAATCTTCAAACGTTTCTTTCAATTTATCCATAAAACGTTTTTTCTTTTCTTTTTCCGGCGCCGGTTTTCCCTGACATGCCGCATCGAATGCACGAAGCGCATCTTTTGCTTCCTCGGAAAGTTTGGTCGGTACCTGAACAACCAGTGTAACATATTGATCACCGCGAACATTTTTGTTTCTCAGTGACGGTACACCTTTTCCACGCAAACGGATCTTGGTATCGGTCTGTGTTCCCGGTTTTACTTCGTATTCTACTTCACCGTCTACCGTGCTGATGCGGATCTTGCCACCCAGTGCAGCCTGTGCATAAGTGATCGGTGCCGTGGAGAAGATATTCATATCCTGTCTCTGGAAAATCGGATGGCGAGCCACCTGTACTTCTACCAGCAGGTCTCCTCTCGGTCCACCATTAGTTCCGGGTTCGCCTTTTTCACGGATACGGATACTCTGTCCATCATCAATACCAGCCGGAATAGATACCTGAATCTTCTTTCTGCTTGCGGTAAATCCGGTTCCCCGGCAATCCGGGCATTTGTCTTTGATGATCTTACCGGTTCCACCACAGTCCGGACAGGTCTGTACGTTTCGCACCATACCAAACATGGACTGCTGGGTATATGTTACCTGACCGGTTCCATGACATTTGCTGCAGGTCTCCGGAGAAGTGCCCGGTTTTGCACCGGTTCCGTTACACTTGGTACAGGTATCCTTCAGTGTCAGTTCCAGTTCTTTCTCACAGCCGAAAACTGCTTCCTGGAAGGTAATGTGAACCACTGCACGCAGATTTGCTCCGCGCATCGGACCATTGTTCGCTCTGCGGCTTCTTCCGCCACCGAACAGATCCCCGAAAATATCGCCGAAGATATCGCCCATATCTGCGCCGTTAAAGTCGAATCCACCGAAACCGCCACCCTGTCCGGCTCCGCCATTTTCAAATGCTGCATGACCGTACTGGTCATATGTTCTTCTCTTTTCCGGATCACTCAGTACAGTGTACGCCTCTGTCGCCTCTTTAAATTTTGCTTCTGCTTCTTTATCCCCTGGGTTCATATCCGGATGATACTTTTTTGCCAGTTTCCGGTATGCTTTTTTCAAGGTCGCATCATCAGCTCCGCGCTCTACACCCAGAACCTCATAATAATCTCTTTTCTCTGCCATTTTCTTTCACCTTATCGAAACGCCTCGTACCCCTGGGGGATACAACTGCGGAATTATCTACTCATATGATGTCAGGATCAAAAGTTCAGAAATCTTCCTGCAAGCAGGCTTATGTCAGATTTCCGATCCTGAAGCCCGGGCATCATCACATTATGGGGACGGTGACCCTTCCGGTATCCCCGTCCCCTGCATTTACTTACACGACTTGTATAACCATCTGGTAAGTATGATTTATTCTTTATTCGTATTAAACTTCTTTGTAGTCAGCGTCTACTACATCGTCGCCGTATCCTGCTTCACTGGATCCCTGAGAAGCACCGCCTGCTGCTCCACTCATGTCCGGACCTGCACCCTGAGCACCTGCTGCTCCCTGTGCCTGTTCATATACTTTTGCAAACAGTTTCTGTGCGCTTTCCATCAGTTTTTCTTTTGCAGCTTTGATCTCTGCAACCTGCTCATCTGTCATGTTATCTACAGGAGCTTTTGCGATCAGATCTTTCAGAGCTGCCAGATCAGCTTCTACTGCTGTCTTATCGTTGGCATCCAGTTTGTCGCCTACCTCTTCGATAGCTTTCTCTGTCTGGAATACCATAGCGTCTGCATCGTTTCTTGTATCGATGGCTTCTTTTCTCTTCTTATCCTGTGCTTCGTACTCAGCAGCTTCTTTTACTGCTTTGTCGATATCGGAATCAGACATATTGGAACCGGCTGTAATGGTAATATGCTGTTCTTTTCCTGTTCCCAGGTCTTTTGCAGATACATTTACAATACCGTTGGCATCAATATCAAAAGTTACTTCGATCTGCGGAACACCTCTTCTTGCTGGCGGGATTCCATCCAGACGGAACTGACCAAGAGATTTGTTGTCTTTCGCGAACTGTCTCTCACCCTGTACTACGTTGATATCTACTGCTGTCTGGTTATCTGCTGCTGTAGAGAAGATCTGGCTCTTCTTGGTCGGGATTGTTGTATTTCTCTCGATCAGTCTGGTTGCGATACCACCCATTGTCTCGATAGACAGTGACAGTGGAGTTACATCCAGAAGCAGGATATCGCCGGCACCGGCATCGCCTGCCAGTTTACCACCCTGTACGGAAGCTCCCAGAGCTACGCACTCATCCGGGTTCAGGCTCTTGCTTGGTTCATGTCCTGTCAGCTGTTTTACTTTATCTTGTACAGCCGGGATACGTGTAGAACCACCAACCAGAAGGACTTTGCTCAGTTCAGAAGCTGTCAGTCCTGCATCAGACAGTGCTCTTCTTACAGGTTCTGCTGTCAGTTCTACCAGATCATGTGTCAGTTCATCAAATTTTGCTTTTGTCAGGTTCATATCGAAATGTTTCGGACCTTCTGCTGTAGCTGTGATGAATGGCAGGTTGATGTTGGTTGTTGTAGAAGAAGAAAGTTCTTTTTTCGCTTTCTCTGCTGCTTCTTTGATTCTCTGCAGAGCCATCTTATCCTGAGACAGGTCTACGCCTTCGGTTCTCTTGAACTCTGCCAGCATGTAATCTGCTACTTTCTGGTCGAAATCATCACCACCCAGACGGTTGTTACCTGCGGTAGACAGAACTTCGATAACACCATCACCGATCTCGATGATAGATACATCAAATGTACCACCACCTAAGTCGTATACCATGATCTTCTGTTCCTGTTCGTTGTCCAGACCATAGGCAAGAGCTGCTGCTGTAGGCTCGTTGATGATACGTTTTACATCCAGACCTGCAATCTTACCTGCATCTTTGGTTGCCTGACGCTGTGCATCGTTAAAGTAAGCCGGAACAGTGATAACTGCTTCTGTTACTTTTTCACCCAGGTAGTTTTCTGCATCAGATTTCATCTTCTGCAGAATCATAGCAGAAATCTCCTGTGGAGAATATTTTTTGTCATCGATGGTTACTTTGTAGTCAGTACCCATATGTCTTTTAATAGAAGAAACTGTTTTATCTGCGTTGGTTACTGCCTGACGTTTTGCAGGTTCACCTACCAGTCTTTCTCCTGTTTTTGTAAATGCTACTACAGATGGTGTTGTTCTTGCTCCTTCTGCATTTGTGATAACGGTTGGTTTACCACCTTCCATAACAGCTACGCAACTATTTGTTGTTCCTAAGTCAATACCAATGATTTTTCCCATGACTATTTCCTCCTCATGAATTATAATCTATATTCTGATAATTGTTAATTGGCTACTTTTACCATACTGTGGCGGATTACACTGTCTTTATACATGTAACCCTTCTGGAACTCTTCTACTATGATGTTCTCTCCGACTGTTTCATCTTCCACATGCATCACTGCATTATGGAAATCAGGATTGAATTCATTTCCTACAGCTTCAATGGCTTTTACTCCCATGCCATCCAGTGCGCTAAGGAACTGCTTGTAGATTTTTTCCATTCCCTGTACGAAAGGATCTTCTTTGTCTTCTGCGACATCCAGACCTCTTTCAAAATTATCTACTACCGGAAGAATCTTTTCGATCACATCTTTTGCTCCCACAGCATACATACCTGCTTTTTCTTTTTCGGTACGTTTTCTGAAATTTTCAAACTCGGCCATCTGGCGTTTTACCCGATCAGTCAGTTCTTCAATTTTTTCATCTTTTTTATCTTTTTTCTTTTTTCCAAAAAGTTTCTTTTCTTTGGCTTCTTCCACTTCTTCGCTTCCTGCCTGAGTTTCAGGAGTTGCTTCGGTGACTTCGCTTTCGGCTGCTTCGGTTTCTTTTACTTTCTCAGCTGTCTCCTCAGCAGTTGTTTTATTTTCTTCTGCCATCTCTCACATTCCACCTTTCTACGGCTTTTTGAATATGTTGTCCAACTGGACTTTCAATGTTTTCAGATTATCTACTACATTTTCATAATCCATTCTCTTCGGTCCGATAATTCCTATCGTTCCTTTCATTCCCTCTCCCAGATCATACGATGCGGTTACTACACTACAATCTTTCATGGTCTGTATCGGGCTTTCATTTCCTATATATACCTGAATCCCTGTATTCTCTCCGGAATCAGAAACGGTATCCTTGATCATCTCAACCAGTTCCTGTTTATCCTCAAATGCGGATATCAGTTCACTGGCCTTACTGCTGTCTGCCAGTTCCGGATATTTGAAAATGTTGGTCGCTCCGCTTGTATACACCGGAACTTCCTCATCGTCCACTGCAATGGCATCTGCCACCGCGTCTAATACGGTACTCACCACACCACTGTGGACACCTGCCTGTTCTTTCAGCTTCGTGATCATGCCAAGACTGATCTCTTCGATCGTCAGACCATTCAGCTGTGTATTCAATAACAGGTTCAGTTTCAGGATCTGTTCATCATCGATCGTCTCATCCAGATTTACGATCTGGTTCTTTACCAGGTTGCCTTCCACAACGATCACTGCCAGAAGCTGTTCTTCGTTCAGCTTGGATAACTGAATGAATTTTACTTTGTTGTGATGATAGGTAGGACCGGTAATGAGTGTCGCATAATTCGTATTGGATGCGAGCACCTTGACCACCTGTTTTAGCACCCGTTCCATCCGATCTGTTTTCTCGATCATCATTTCCTTCATCTCGGAAACTTCCTGATCTTTTTCTTTCATCAGTTCATCGACATATAATCGATAACCGAGATCCGATGGAATCCTGCCCGCTGAGGTGTGAGGCTGTACAATGTATCCCAGATCTTCCAGATCCGACATCTCATTTCGAATGGTGGCAGAACTCAGATTCAAATCTGTGTACTTGGAAATGGTTCTCGAACCAACCGGCTCACCAGTTTCCAGATAGGTCTGGATAATCGCTTTTAAAATCTTGCGTTTTCTTTCATCCAAATCCTGCATCTTCTCTGCCTCCTTCTTTGTCTTTTTTGTTGTGTTAGCACTCATTTAAGTGGAGTGCTAACATCTATGGTTTAAAGATAGCACTGCCTCTTTTATTTGTCAATGGGTATTTTGAAATTTTTTGTTTTTTTCTTCGTCTTGGATTTCTAATCACCTTCAGTAAGGCATTTTGACTTGTATGTCTCTGGATTTTGGCAAAAAACATGCAAAAGCACCTCGCGGAATGCTACCCTGTACATAAAAAGAAAGAATCTTCTGCTGTAAATATCCGCTCACACATTTCGGGAACATTTTTTCAGAAAATTCTTTCTTTATATAATATACTGATTTTTTGAGTCGTATTCCTACCTGTCCAGTTCTTCCAGATTCTTCTTCAGTTCGATCATCTGGTCGCGCAGCTCGGCGGCCATCTCGAAGTTCAGGTCGGCTGCTGCCGCTTTCATCTGTTTCTGTATTTTTCCGATCAGTTCTTCGAGTTCCTCTCGGCTCATGGATTCCATATCTTTTTCCAGTTTCTTCTGCGTTTTCGCCACCTCTTTGGATATGCTGATCAGATCTCTGACTGCCTTTTTGATCGTCTTCGGTGTAATTCCGTGTTCCTTATTATATGTTTCCTGCAATTCTCTTCTTCGAAGTGTCTCATCGATGGCGCGGCGCATGGAATCTGTGATCACATCTGCATACATGATGACATGTCCCTCCGCATTTCTTGCTGCACGGCCGATTGTCTGGATCAGAGAAGTTTCCGATCGCAGGAATCCTTCCTTGTCCGCATCCAGGATCGCCACCAGTGAGATCTCCGGGATATCCAGACCCTCTCGAAGCAGGTTGATACCCACCAGCACATCAAATACATCCAGACGCATATCGCGGATGATTTCCGATCGTTCCAGCGTATCGATATCGGAATGCAGGTATTTGACACGGATACCCAGATCTTTCATATAATCGGTCAGTTCCTCTGCCATTCGTTTTGTAAGCGTTGTCACCAGAATCTTATTATGTTTTTCCACTTCTTTGTTGACTTCTCCTACCAGATCGTCAATCTGTCCCTCCACCGGACGCACTTCCACATAAGGATCCAGAAGTCCGGTCGGTCGGATAATCTGCTCTGCACGAAGAAGTTCATGATCCTTTTCATATTGTCCCGGCGTTGCCGACACGAAAAGCACCTGATCGATCCGTTCTTCAAATTCCTCAAAATTCAGCGGTCGGTTATCTTTTGCTGACGGAAGACGGAATCCATAGTCCACCAGCGTCGATTTTCTTGACTGGTCACCAAAATACATACCGCGCACCTGTGGTACCGTAATATGTGACTCATCAATCATGATCAGATAGTCATCCCCGAAGTAATCCATCAGTGTATACGGCGGCTCTCCCGGTTTCAGTCCTGCCAGATGCCGGGAATAGTTCTCGATACCGGAACAAAAACCTGTCTCTTTCATCATTTCCAGATCAAAATTGGTCCGTTCGCTGATTCTCTGTGCCTCGAGAAGTTTGTCTTCGCTTTTAAAATACGCCACCTGTTCTTCCATTTCTTTTTCAATAGCCTTGGAGGCCTCCAGGATACGTTCCATCGGCACAACATAATGAGACGCCGGATATAAGGCGATATGATTCAGTTCTCTCCGGATCTCCCCGGTCAGCACATCCACTTCCGTGATCCGGTCAATCTCATCTCCGAAGAATTCCACCCGGATCGCCACATCCGATTCATACGCCGGAATAATCTCCACCACATCCCCTCGCACCCGGAAGGTTCCACGGTGAAAATCCATATCGTTTCGGTCATACTGCATGTCAATCAGACTCCGCAACACCTCATCCCGATCCTTCTCCATCCCCGGTCGCAGTGAGATCATCATGTTCTGATAGTCCTTCGGACTGCCGATTCCATAGATACAGGATACACTTGACACGATGATAACATCTTTCCGTTCAGAAAGTGCCGCGGTAGCTGAAAGCCGGAGTCTATCAATTTCCTCGTTAATGGCGGAGTCCTTGGCAATGTAAGTATCCGTGGAGGGGACATAGGCTTCGGGCTGGTAGTAGTCGTAGTAGGACACAAAATATTCCACTGCGTTATCGGGGAACATCTCCTTGAACTCTCCGTATAACTGAGCTGCAAGTGTTTTATTATGAGCGATGACAAGCGTTGGCTTCTGTAATTGCTGAATCACATTTGCCATCGTAAAAGTTTTTCCAGAACCCGTAACCCCTAGTAAAGTCTGGCATTGATTGCCTTCCTTGAACCCTTTCACAAGCTCTGCAATCGCCTGTGGCTGGTCTCCGGTTGGCTCATATGGGGCTTTTAATTTGAACTCATTCATGGTAAATCCCTCCATTTGTGACTTTTACTATGATCATTATCAGCCAAAAATTCGTATCCGGATTCGTAACGAAAAGCTTATTTTATGGTGAATAGATGTCCTTTTCACCTCGTTACGAATAAAAGTCACAAAACTGATTTTTGCGGATAAAACAGCACTCGGAAATACCTGATGATACCAGGCTCCGGTTCTGTCATATTTTTACTGTTTGTTCTTGTAACAGTCCCTATTATATCAAACATTTTTTTGAAAGTATATAGATGAAAGCAAGAAAAAAGTACAAATGTTCGATTCTCATTTGTACTTTTCTATCTTACTACTATTCTATTTTTTATCATGCTGCGTTGAAATATTCCTCCAGAATTAAGTCTATTTCAAGCACTTCTGAATAATCATAATACTGATCTTTCCGCTCTTTTGGAATAACTTCTTCAATAAATGCGAAATACCTTTTGAATTAAAACTATTCTTCAGCAAAATAGTTGCATAGGTATTTCTCAACTGGTGAAAATGAATATCAGGCAAATCCAAGAATTTCAACAAGTCTTTATAGTATTTCTGATGAAAACCTTTACTCCTTGGATTCCCATATGTAGAACAACAAATATAATTCCAGTCCCGGAACTCTTTTGGTCTGCGTCTGCGGTTCTTCTCATAAGTTTTCCGTTCTTCCAGAATTGCTTCAAATACATAATCCGGTATTGGAAGTTCACGCACACCAGCAGGTGTTTTTGTTTTAATTTCCTGCTTTGTCAGCATCTTAGGTGCACAGTCTTCTGCTTTACTGTTTGGCTTCTTTCCCAACTGACGCTCTACTCTCAACGTCCTGTGAATGTAATCGACATCACTGTATTTCAAACCGTTGATTTCACTTCTTCTGAGCCCCATCAATACAGCAAATAAAATCTGCATATGAATCGGTGTTTCTTTACTTGCCTCAATCAACTGTAGCACCTGCGGAAGTGTCAATGTTTTCTTTTCTTCGATTTTCAGAACACGATACTCTGTCTTTTTTATTTTCTTCGGTAAATTGATTCCTTTCGCAGGATTAGTTGCCAATACATTTTTGTTAAATGCATACTCCAATGATGTTTTGATGATCGTCCTGACATTTTTCGCAACTGATTCGTACTTTTCTGCAACTGTATTATATAATTTTTTGATATAACCCTGATTCAGTGTAGACATATACATTTTTCCAAGCTGTGGAACGATATAATTCCTAATGGCACTTTTGTAAGTTGTATATGTGTCGTCTGTTATTCGGGGACGCATAATATCTTCCAACCAGAAGATCATAAACTCCTCTACCCGGATTTTTCCATACACAATATAGGTTCCGGTATGTAGCTGTCCGATTACTTCATCACGAAATGCATTAGCTTCTCTTTTGGTTGTGAATCCCGCATGTTGCTGTGTCTTTGTACTTTCGTCTGCAAACGTCAGCAACACACGAAATCCATATCCATTTTTGATTGTTGTCACCGAATAGACCTTATATTCAACATATTTCTTAAAGTCAAAGGTCTTATGCATGGCTATCCCTCCGTTCCGGTTTGTTGTGGTACAAACGTATTATTTACAAACGCAATAATCTTATCCTGCTCGTCCATAATCTCACAATAATATTCGTAAGTCGTATGAACGGAACTATGACCTAGCAGACCAGATATTTTAAACAATGGAACTCCAAGCTCAATTAAAATGGTCGCAAACATATGTCTGAGTCCATGTACGGTGATATTTGGCAATCCATTTCTGTTACAGATTTTCGTAAGTGCCTGATTCATTGCCGTTAATGATCGGGGTTCGCCATTTTCCTGACAACATACATAATCAAAATTCTTGTATTCTATGCCTGGATCAGTTTTTCGCAATTCAATCAACTGCTGTCTGCGTTTTACTTCCCGCATCACCACTTTTGGCACTCTCAATATCCGGTAGCTATTCTCAGTCTTTGGATTCCTTTCAATAACAGCATATTCCGTAACCGTAAATTCTTTTTCTTTCAGTTTCAGGTTTCCAACAAGCTGTCTGCTAATTCTGACGGTCTATTTTTCAAAATCAAAATCCTGAAATTTCAATCCAAGAATTTCTCCTTTTCGTAACCCACAAAACAGTCCCAGTAAAATTTCCAGATACCAAGGATTCTTGCTCGCAGCTTCAAGAAAAACCTTCAATTTTTCTTTGCCTAATACCCTTACCTTTGGTTTTGCTCTCGGATATGGCTTTGTCTCAGGCATTGGATTATAGCTTATGAACTTATCTCCTGCTGCATCTTTCATGGCGATGCTCAAAAGCTCCCGCCCTTTATTTCCCGCTGAAGGACAGATTTTCGCGACACGTTCCAGTAGAGCATCTAAATACTCTACTGAAATGTATTTTAATTTGATATCCGCTTCCATACTCGGAAGAATCAGATTATATAAGGTATATGCTCCAACCATTCTCGTGGTTGTCTCAATTCTCGGACTGAAAATATTTTCAAACCAGTATTCCAGATAATCGCCAAGCATCACATCTGTCTTTTGCATTTTTGCAATCTGGAGATCTCTCTGCTTCTTCTGGTATCTCTTTTCATATTCCCAGTAACTTTTCTCTGCTTCTTCCGGCGTTTCAAATCCACCTTTTTTCCCATATTTTGTCGTCAAATCGTCCTGCAGCTCTTTGGTTCTGTGATACCATGATTTTCCTTCAAAAAAGACAACTCTCTTTTCCTTTGACATTGTCTCCTGCTGCGTTTCTTTCTGTTTCATTCTGCTCTCACTCTTTCTCTCTCCTCGTCTCCATTCAGCCACCTATCAAAAGAATTGCATGGGATACGATAAGATCTGCCAATCTTCAACACCCGGAATGGTTTTCTGTCATAATAAACATTTTCTATAAATTCATACGCCTTGGAGCGTCCCAGCCCAAGCAAATTCTGAACATCTTCTACTTTATATACTTTCTTTTCCATTTCATTCTCTATAATTGCCATGACGTTATCCTCCTCTGTTATTGACCTCTTAAAATAGCGTAATAATGATTAGCTTGCGTGTCTCTGGATTGTTCTGTATACTGTCATCAGTTTACAGAAAGAAAAAAGTCTCAGAGCACCTTCCCTGGAAAGTCGTGTACTCTGAGACCTGGTCGCTAAAACCATGGTTATTATATCAGACTATACGTTAACCCTCAAGGGGAATTCAGGTGTTTTTTGTTGAGAGCAGTGTGACCAGCCATATATGTCCCAGATGTCAGGGGATTCTTGCCTACCGGGATTCACGCGTACGTATCCGAAGGAAAGAAGGCGGACGTAAGGAGCGTCTGATGATACGACGTTTCAGATGTAAAAACTGCCATTCCTATCATAATGAACTTCCGGATTGCCTCTCCCCGTATAAGCATTATGAAACTGAGGTTATATCAGGAGTTCTTGATGGAGTTGTCACTCCTGAAGATGCTGATTCCGAGGACTATCCGTCCATGCAGACCATGCAGCGCTGGCTCCTGTGGTTGCAGGTCAATCTGACCAACATAGAAGGCTACCTTAGAAGTGCCGGCTACAGTATCTTCAGACTTGGGGAAGGAGTCCTCTTCTCCAAAGGTTCACTGCTCGAAGCTATACGAAAAAAATATCAAAGCTGGCTGGAGATCATTCTCCGCCTGATCTATAACAGCGGGGGATTCCTGGTGCCGATCCCCTGGTAGCACTGTGCACCTACTTTGGTTCGTCTGTCACCGGCTGCTTCTGTATAGTGGTCTCAAAGGAGGTCGCTATACTATGAATACAAGCAAAAATCTTATGAAACAACAGTGGCAGGAACAGGAAGCACTCAAACGCTTTCAGCTTATATCTCCCCTTCTCAGGGAAGATATGGATGACGCAAAACGTCTGCAGCTGCGCAGGCAGATTGCACAGGAGAATAACATCTCCGTCCGCTCTCTTTATCGTTACGAGAAAGCATATGCAGAAAGCCAGTTCTCTGGACTCAAACCGGCAGACCGGCAAAAACACAGATCCCAGAGACTTCCGGACAATTTCGATTTTCTTCTGGAACAGGCAATCCAGCTCAGGAAAGAGGTCCCGGAACGGTCTGTTGCACAGATCATCTTCATTCTGGAAGCAGAAGGCTTTGTAGCACCGGGGGTATTAAAACGCCCAACCCTGGAAAGACATCTTTATAAAGCAGGGTTTGGCCGTGAACATATGCAGATGTACAGAGAAGCCCGTGAGAGTTCATCGAAACGCTTCTGCAAACCACACCGCATGATGCTGATCCAGGGAGATATCAAGTATGGTCCCAAACTTCCTATTGGAAAAAACGGTGCCAAAGTACAGACCTATCTGTCCTCGGCTATTGATGACCATTCCAGACGGCTGCTATTCTCCCGGTTCTATGATAATCAGGAAGAAGCGATCATCGAGGATACCTTTCACCAGGCGATCCTGCGTCACGGAACTTTTGATGCCTGTTACTTTGATAACGGATCACAGTATATCGCAAAGCAAATCCGTTTTTCCCTTTCCAAACTCGGCATCCGTGTCATTCATGCAAAGCCGAGAAGCGGAAAAAGCAAAGGCAAGATCGAAAAGTTCCACCAGGTCGTGGATGATTTTATCCGCGAATCGAAGCTGAAGGGTATCAAAAGCCTGGATGAATTAAACCGTCTCTGGGAGATCTTCGCAGACGAGTATTATCACAAGAAATCTCATGAAGGGATCAGTGAGTACTATGAAAGCCTTGGAGCTGCGGTCCCGGAAGAAGGGATCACACCTCTTCAGGAATGGAACCGCGACAGCCGCCCGCTCACTTTCCTGGATGTTTCAGTCGTAGCGGAAGCTTTCCTTCATCACGAAGAACGCAAAGTTGACAAAGGCGGATGTATCAGTTTCCGCGGAATAAAATACGAGACAAAACCATCACTGATTGGGCATAAAGTTGAAATTTCTTATGACCCTGCCGCGCCTGAAACGATCACGGTTTCTTATCCAGGCTATGAACCTTTTACAGCACAGCCTATAAAAATCAGCTCATACTGTGACAAACGTCCCGTATTACCGGCATCCATGCAGGAACAGAAACCGAGCACATCCCGTTTTCTTGATGCTTTAGAAAACCGCCATGCACAGACACAGCGTCAGATGGCTGACGCGATTTCATTTGCATCCTATCGGAAGGAGGCGAATGACAATGTATGAGGCATTCTTCGGTATGGAACACACACCCTTTGTCCGTGATGTTCCGCCTGAAAAGCTGTATGAATCATCTGCTTTTCGCGAGACATTAGGGCGTTTATCCTATGTGGCAGACCGCCAGATGTTTGCGGTTGTAACCGCTGATTCCGGATGTGGGAAATCAACGCTGATCCGCCGGTTTTACTCAGAGCTTCCTAAAGAGGATTACATCGTTCTTTATCTTTCAGACTCAAAGCTGACTCCAAGATGGTTTTATAAGGGGCTGCTGGATCAGCTCGGTCTGGAATCAAGGTTTTATCGGGGAGATTCCAAACGCCAGCTACAGCAGGAAATTGAAATCATCCGTGGAGTACAGCACAAGAAAGTTGTCTGTATCCTTGATGAAGCTCATCTATTGGAAAAAGAAACGCTGGAAGAATTCCGATTTCTTTTGAATTACAAATTTGATTCTGTCAGTCCCATGGCAGTAGTCCTTGTCGGGCAGACAGAACTTTGGGAAAACAAACTGAAGTTACAGCGTTACGCTGCTATTCGCCAGAGAATCGATATGTATTGTACGCTTCCACATCTGGACAGATCGGAAACAGAACAGTACATCGGAAGTCATATGGCGTATTCTGGATGTTCTCAGGAGGTTTTTACTGAAAAAGCAGTGGATGAGATCCACAAGGCATCTGCCGGAATTCCCCGTATGATCAACCGGATCTGCGAAAAGGCACTGATGTATGCCTTCCAACAGCAGAGACGTCTGGTCGATGACTATATGATCAAGTTTGTAGTAGAGCATGAAATGCTCACGGTCACAACTAAGTAAAAGTCAGCCGCCCGTTTTCGGGCGGCGAATCCACCATTATCTATGACAGGCAGTTAAGCAATCTGATGACAATTCGTGTGAGCAGTCTGGTGACAGCTCATGAAATCATTAACA